>JAYZAW010000101.1:0-5219 GCA_036339495.1 Pseudomonadota bacterium
ATCGATTCCGATTTCGTCCATTACGCCGATGGCAAGCATATCAACAGTCCCCGAACGCACCCCGGCGGAATCGGCATAAATCTGGTCGCCGTACAAATGCTTGGCGATGCTTTCCGCCATGGGGGAGCGCAGCGCATTTTCACCGCACAGGAACAGTACGCTGGACGGCGCTTCTGGTGGGCTTTTCTCTATGTCGGACAAATCGGTCAGCCCCGTACATGGAGTACGCAGATCAGCGTAAACAGCCTGCGCGACGTGTTGTCGTCGATCTCGATGTCGCGCGCCATGCGCTCGCGCAGGAGCTCCGCACCCTCGTCATGCAGACTGCGCCGGCCCATGTCGATGGCCTCGATGCGGGCGCGGCTGGCGGTTTTGATCGCCTCGTAATACGCGTCGCACACCGTGAAGTAATCCCGGATAACGGACCGGAACGGCGCCAGCGGCAGCATGATTTCAGCTAGTTGCTTATCACCCGTGTCACGAATATCGAAACACAGACGACGGTCGATGATGCTGAAATTTAGATGATAGGGGCCGTCTTCGCCGCTGGTCAGGGCGAAATGGTTGTCCTGCAAAAGATCGAAAATCGCGACCTGGCGCTCATGTTCGACGTCGGCGTTCCGCGCGGCGACGGTCTCTTCATCGAGAGAGATTTTGAGCAGTTTCCTGGCGTCCTTGCCCACGCGATCCGGTTCCCGGCTAGAGGTCATCTCCGTCATTCAGTCGAATCGACACCGAACGTCCATGGGCGTCGAGCCCTTCCGCCTCGGCGAGCGTTACCGCGGCCGGGCCGATTTTCGCAAGTGACTCCGCATCGCACCCGACCAGGGTGGTCCGCTTGAGAAAATCCGTCACGCCCAACCCGGAAGAAAACCGCGCGCTGCGTGATGTCGGCAGTACATGGTTGGGCCCGGCGACATAATCGCCGATGGCTTCCGGCGTGTGGCGGCCTAAAAATATTGCGCCGGCGTGGTGGACCCGGTCGGCGATGTCGTCGGGCGCGTCGACCGCCAGTTCCAGATGTTCGGGCGCAATCCGGTCGATCACGGCCGCGGCGTCGGCCAGCGTCGGGACCAGAATGATCAGCCCATGGGTTCGCCAGCTCTCACGCGCCACCGCTTCGCGCGGAAGGTCGGCAAGCAAAGTTTCCACGGCGGCGGCGACCTTGTCGGCAAAGTCCTTGTCGTCGGTGATCAGGACCGCCTGGGCGGCTGTATCGTGCTCCGCCTGAGACAACAAATCGGCTGCGATCCAGATCGGATTGTTGGCGCCGTCCGCGACCACCAGGATTTCCGACGGGCCCGCTATCATGTCGATGCCGACCTGGCCGAATACCTGGCGCTTTGCTTCGGCGACCCAGGCGTTGCCCGGCCCCGTGATCTTGTCGACCGGCTGGATGGTTTCGGTGCCGTAAGCCAGCGCGGCAATAGCCTGCGCGCCGCCCATGCGCCAGATTTCGTCAACCCCGGCAATGTCGGCCGCGGCCAGCACCAGCGGGTTCAACGCGTCGTCCGGCGACGGCACCGCCATGGCGATGCGGCCGACCCCGGCGACCCGTGCGGGGACGGCGTTCATCAACACGGAAGACGGATAGGATGCGGTTCCGCCAGGTACATAAATTCCGACATGCTCGATTGGGGTCCAGCGCGCGCCGAGCCGCACGCCCGCATTGTCCGTATAATCGATTGCTGTGGGGATCTGGCGGCTGTGAAAATCATGGATGCGGCCATGGGCGAGTTCGATCGCCTGCAGCATTTCTGCGGAACAGGCCGTGCGCGCGTCCGAGATTTACGCGCGCGAGACCTTCAGCGCCGCGACCCGGTCGGCCTGAAAACGATCGAATTTCGCGGTGTATTCCAGAAGGCGTGCATCGCCGCCCTCACGAACACCGTCGATAATGAGGGCGACATCGGCGCTGATATCATCCGTCGTCCCGCCACGCCGCGCGATCAGAGCGTCGAGGTCCGCCCCGAAGCCGGGCTCGACCGCGTTAAGACGATGAACCATCGACGGCCTCGCGAAAACGGTCTATCCAGCCGCCGATTTCCTCGGGGCGGGTTTTGAAAGCGGCCCGGTTGACCACCAGCCGGGAGCTGATATCGGCGATATGTTCGACTTCGACCAGCCCGTTGGCGTCGAGCGTCGCGCCGGTGGAGACCAGATCGACAATGCGCCGGCACAGCCCGAGATTGGGGGCGAGTTCCATGGCCCCGTTCAGCTTGATGCACTCGGCCTGAACGCCACGGGCCGCGAAATGACGCCGCGTGATCGCGGGATATTTGGTTGCGACCCGGACATTGCTCCAACGCGCTGGCTCCTCGGCTACGATCAAATCAGGTGGCGCCGCGACAGCCATGCGGCATTTTCCGATGCCGAGGTCGAGCGGCGCATAAATCTCCGGGTAGTTGAATTCCATCAACACATCGTTGCCGGCGACGCCCAGATGCGCCGCGCCGAAGGCCACGAAGGTCGTGGCGTCGAAGCTGCGGACGCGGATGATCGACAGATTGGGGATATTGGTGGCGAATTGGAGTTGGCGCGCTTTGCCATCCTCGAACGCGGGCTCCGGTTCGATCCCGGCATGGGCAAGCAGCGGCTTGAGCTCCTCCAGGATGCGTCCCCGGGGAAGCGCCAGCACCAGTGGTTCCGCGCTTTTGCCGTCGGCAGTCAAATTTTATCCTCCGTCTTGTCCGCATCGACGTGCGCCGGTCGCCGCATTGTCGGCCAAGGCTCGTCGAAATCGTCTAAATGGCACAACAGGGCCTCGACCTCCAGCCGAATGACGCCGCCACCGGCAAATACCAGATCCACGATGGTCTCGCCTTCGGTTTTGATCGCGAGCAAAGACAGGATTTGGTCGCGCCGGTTGTGATCCAGGCCGCGCATTCGAACGCCGGTGACCTGCTCGAACCGGATGCCGCAACGTTGCCTCTCATAAATCCGCCCCTCGACATGGTCGTCGCCCGCATCTTCCCAGCGAAACCGGTTGGCGGCCAGCACGAAGCGGGATAGGTCCGGCTCGAAAAGCATGTCCGCCATCGGCGCCAGTGCGTCCTGTAGAATGGATGAAATGACCGCGAGATCATCGATATCCGTGACCCGCAAACTCAGAGGATCGGACATATCGGCCGTCAGTCCGGCAGGCGCGAAATGTCCGCGCCGCATGCCGCGAGTTTCTGTTCGATCCGCTCATATCCCCGGTCGAGATGATACACCCGGCGGATCATGGTTTCGCCTTCCGCGGCCAGCGCCGCCAGCACCAGCGACGACGATGCGCGCAGATCGGTCGCCATGACTTCCGCGCCCTTCAAGGGCCGGACACCGCGCACCATGGCCGATGCGCCATGCACATTGATATCGGCGCCCATGCGCGCCAGTTCCGGCACATGCATGAAGCGGTTCTCGAAAATGCTTTCGGTGATCATCGATGCGCCGTTGGCAACCGTCATCAACGCCATCATCTGGGCCTGAAGATCGGTTGGAAAACCCGGAAACGGTTCGGTCATCACATCGACGCCGACGATCCCACCCGGTTCGGCGGACACCTCGATCCCGGTTTCGGTTTCGGCGACCCCGACCCCCGCTTCGGAAAGCTTGTCGAGGACGGATTCAATGAGTTCCTTACGGACGCCCGCGAGTTCGACGCGGCCGCCGGTAATTGCCGCGGCCATGGCGTATGTGCCGGCCTCGATCCGGTCCGGCACAACATTATGCTCCGCGCCGCCTAAGCGCTCGACGCCCTGGATGCGGAGCGTGTCGGTGCCGATGCCTTCGATTCGGGCGCCCATGGCGATCAGGCAGCGCCCCAGATCCGCAATTTCGGGTTCCCGCGCCGCGTTGGACAGCACGGTCTCGCCGCGCGCGAGGCAGGCCCCCATCAGGATATTTTCCGTGGCCCCTACCGAAACGAAGGGGAACAAAATATTTGCGCCGGTCAGTCCATTGGGCGCGCGCGCTTCGATATACCCCTCGCTCAACTCAATTTCCGCGCCAAGCTGGCCCAGCGCCTTGAGATGGAGGTCGACCGGCCGGGTGCCGATTGCGCAACCGCCCGGCAGGGATACGCGGGCCGTTCCGAACCGCGCGACCAGCGGCGCCAGCACCAGGATAGACGCCCGCATCCGGCGCACCAGATCGTAGGGTGCGGTGGTGTCGTTGACAGACGCCGCTGAAAGCGACACCTGCCCGGCACCATTTTGCAGTGGTTGAGCCGAAACCCCATGATGCTGCAAAAGTTGGATCATGGTTTTTATGTCCGCCACGCCCGGCAGGTTCGACAGCGTGAGCGTGTCATCTGTCAACAAGCTGGCGGTAAGCAGGGGCAATGCCGCATTTTTTGCGCCCGCAATGGGCACGACGCCATTTAGGGGATTACCGCCGCGAATTCGAATTTTGTCCATATTCGTCCGTAGCTACGGGTGACCGGGCGCTTGTCTTGGCCGCGCCGACTTTGATTGATATCCCGGAATATATAGTGAGAGGAGGCCGCAAACGCCAGCGTTCGACGTTAACGCAATCCGGCTAGTCGTCGGATGTGGCCTCGGGATCGGCGGTCCGCACCCGTTGCTGCGCCTTTCGGCGCTTGAGATTCTCGCGCAGCGCCTCCGCCTGACGTTCCCGTCGCATGTCTTGAACGGATTTGCCGTTCTTTTCGCCGGGCGCGCTCGGGTTCATATTCTGTCCGCCATTGTGTAGTCCCGGACCACCTCGGCGACTGAAATCCTGTAGTCGGCGAATATCTCCTGTTTGCCGCGGGCCTGGGCAAGGGCGTGATTTTCCTGGTTTCGCCAGGCGCGTACTCCGTCTTCGTCGCGCCAAAACGACAGTGAGAGGTATTTTCCGGACGTTGTGCGGCTTTCGAACCGCTCAATCGATACGAAACCGTCGATTTTTTCCAATTCCGGCCGCAATTCGGCCGCGGTATCGAAATATGCGTCCGCCCTGCCGTTTTTCGGCGTGACCTGAAATATCACCGCAATCATCTCCATCACTCCTATTTGATCGTCTCATTCCCCACAATAGAAGACTAGCGCGTTTTCGATAGTGGTGAAACCGACGGAATCTCAGCGGCGGCGGCCAAGTCGGAATTTCCCGCCACCATGAGCCATGAAGTTCGCACGCCCATGAACGGCATTCTCGGGATGGTCGGGTTATTACTGCAGGGCGACCTTTCCCAAGGGCAACGCGAGCAGGTTCAGGGGATCAGCGAGTGCGGCGAT
>JAYZAW010000102.1:0-6066 GCA_036339495.1 Pseudomonadota bacterium
ATCGCAACAGCCGTTGGAGCGCGAATTCCTGGGAATCCTTACTTGGCCGGCTTCAATTTCGCGAGGCCCAGCGGGACGGCGTATTTCTGGCACCAGATCCAGACTTCCGTATAGGCGGCGGCCTTGATGCGCGCGGGAATATTATATCGCTGGCCGCCCTCGTTCGATTTGAGCGCTGAGAACCGGGTCGATTTGAAATAGCCGCCCTTGCCGAAGCCAAGCTTGGGGTCGGGCGCGCCGTCGAATTTGAAATCGTCCCGTAGCACCACTGCTATTCCGCCGGCGGTTTTCACCACGGAAACGCCGCCGGAAGCCAAATGGCCGTTTTTACCCTGGAACGTTCCACTGGCGATCACCATGTCAGCCGCCCGCGCCGTCGTCGCGATGGCGATACCCAACGCAATAATTGTGAGAGTTTTAATCATGGCGAGCTTCCTCCGGCTAAATTCCATATTCGCTATATAGGTTACATCCCGGACAGGGTTCCGGCTACCCCGACACGCCGGACGTCTTGCCGAGCGCGGCGTCACCTGTCAGCATGCGCGCGTACAATCCAACGAAGGAAACTCGGATGCCGCTTCATGTCGTGCCGGACAACTCGAAAGTCCGCGATCAAGTCAGCGCCGAGGAATGGCAGGCGCGGGTGAACCTGGCCGCCGGACATCGCATACTGGCCCATTACGGGGTCAACGACATGACCTATAACCATTTTAGCCTGCGGGTTCCGGGCGAACCCAACCAGATGCTGGTCAAGCCGACCGGCGAGATGTTTTGCGAGGTCACGGCGTCGTCGATCCATAAGTTTGGTCTCGACGGCGCGCCGCTGATCCCCGCCGACGGCCCGCCCTGCCGGGGCGGCGCGTTGATCCTGCATGCCGGGCTGCTTAAGGCGCGGCGCGATATCGATGCTGTGCTGCATACCCACACGCCCAACATGATGGGGGTGTCGGCGCATAAATTCGGATTGCTGCCGATCAGCCAGCACGCCATGCGGTTTTACGGCGAACTGAAATATCATGACTTCAAGGGCTTTGAGTTCGAAACGTCCATGACCGAGCGCGTGATGGTCGATCTCAACGGCGGCCGCCTGGCCCTGTTGCGCAATCACGGCTCGCTGATCTGCGGCAATTCGGTGGCCGAATGCGTGGTCAATCATCATTGGCTGGAAATGGCCTGTCAGGCCCAGATCGCGGCGCTCTCGGCCGGCGAGGGAAATTACATCATCCCGGCGCCGGACGATTGCGAATACGCCCACCGGCAATTCATGGATGCGGGCAGCTTTCTGACCGGCGACAAGGATTGGGCCGCCTGTATCCGCCTGGCCGACCGGCTCGACCCCGGATACCGCGAATAGGAGTCGGAGGCTAGCCCTTGTCCCGCATCAGGCGGGCTTTCTGGCGCGCCCAGTCCCGCGATTTTTCCGTTTGCCGCTTGTCGTAAGCCCGCTTCCCGACGGCGATGCCGAGTTCCATCTTGGCCATGCCGCGGTCATTGAAATAGATTTTCAGCGGCACCAGGGTCGCGCCCTTGCGCTGGACGGATGCCAGAAGGCGGTTGATCTGGCGTTTGTGCAACAGCAATTTGCGCGGACGGCCCGGTTCGTGGTTGAACGGACCCGCCTGCTTGTATTCCGGAATATGGGCGTTGAGCAGAAATATTTCATCGCCGTCGGGCTTGGCATAGGCTTCGGCCAGGCTGGCGCGGCCCAGACGCAGGGATTTGACCTCGCTCCCGGTCAGGACAATCCCGGCCTCCAGCGAATCCTCGATCGTATAGTTATGCCGCGCTTTCCGGTTTTGCGCCGCGATGCGGTTTGGGCTGTCCGGCGCCTTCTTCTTCGCCATTAAATGCTCAGTTCAATAATCCGGCGGACCGCATCGCCGCTTCGACCTTTTTCTTTGAGCCTTCGGAAATTTCGCACAATGGCAGACGCGTGTCGGGCCCGCATTTGCTGAGCAGGCTGGCGCCGTATTTCGCCGGTCCCGGATTGGATTCGCAGAACAAATCCGTGTGCAGCGGCGTCAGACGATCATTGAGCGATTGCGCGGTTGCGAGATCGCCGTCCCGCCAGGCCGAATGAAATTCGGACATTTCCTTGGGCGCGATATTGGCCGTCACCGAAATGCAGCCCACGCCGCCCTGGGCCAGGAAACCGAGTTGAGTGACATCTTCGCCGGAAAGCTGGCAGAAATCGTCGCCGCAGGCGAGCTTCTGCGCGGTCGCGCGCGACACATCGGCCGTGGCGTCCTTGACCCCGATGATATTGGGCAACTCCGCGCAACGCCCCATGGTCTCGGGCGTCATGTCGATCACGCTGCGGCCGGGAATGTTATAGATGATAATCGGAATATCGACGGCGTCGTTCAACGCCTTGTAGTGGCGGAACAGCCCTTCCTGGGTCGGCTTGTTGTAATAGGGCGTCACCACGAGAGCGGCATCGGCGCCGGCCTCCTTGGCGTGGCCGGTCAACATGATCGCTTCGTCCGTGGAGTTCGACCCGGTGCCGGCAATCACCGGAACCCGGCCTTTGGCGACGCCGATGCAAATCTCCACGACCCGCATGTGTTCGTCATGGCTGAGCGTCGGAGATTCGCCGGTGGTGCCGCACGGCACCAGCGCGTTCGTCCCTTGTTCGATTTGCCAATCGACAAAGCTCTCGAACGATTTTTCATCGACCCCGCCATTGCTGAACGGCGTTATCAATGCGCAGAAGGACCCGCTGAACAAGGCCCTTTCCTCCGAATTATCAGACTGAAAATATGTCTTCACTGGCACAGTAACCCCGCTTGCCAAACCGGGCAAGCACAAGCAGGCAAAGCCATTGGCGCGAATGCAAGAGTTTGTTAACCATAAAGCTGACATGTAGTAGTATTATGGCGTTATGGCGCGTTCTTATGAGCGGGGTGAAGGCTTGAGACCGGCCATCGCATTCGCAACGATCTTGGTGTTTGCCGGGCTTTCAGCGCCCGCGTCGGTGGTGGCAGCGCGCGCGCCACAAGTCATCGATACGTCAATTTCCAGCCTCGTGGAAACGTCCAGACAGCTTTCCAGAAAACAGCGCAAAATCTGGCGCGAGGCGTTCAGAGCCGCCGAACGCGGCCGGTGGAAGCGCGCCGACCGGGCGGCGCGCAAGGGCCGCAACAAACTTCTCCAAAAGACCTACCGCTGGTACCGGATGACCAAGCATAATTCCCGAAACTCGTTTCGGGAGTTATCGGCTTTTATCGAGGCCAATCCCGCCTGGCCCCGTCAACGCAGTCTCGCGCGCCGGGCCGAGGAAGCCATGACCATGACCATGGCCACGCCGCGCCCCGAGATTCGCGTATGGTTCGACAAACATCCGCCGCTGACCACCGAAGGCGGCATCATGCTGGGCATCTCGTTGATCGAAGCGGGTGAGCGGGCCGAGGGCGTGGCGGTGCTGCGCAATACCTGGGTCGAGGGAAATTTCGGCCGTAAGCAAAGCCGCAGTTTTTACAAACGCTATCGCAAGTATCTGCGCGACGAAGATCACCACGACCGGCTGGACCGTCTGCTGTGGGACCGCAAATACAGCCAGGCCCGGCGCATGATGAGCCTGGTCCCCAAGGGCGACCGGATCCTGGCCCAGGCGCGGATGCGGCTCAGGCTTTTCCGGGGCGGCGTCGATTGGGCGATCCGCCGCGTGCCTGACGCGCTGAAACGCGACCCCGGGCTGCTCTATGAACGTCTCAGGTGGCGGCTTCGCAAGAAACGTCTCAACGACGCGATGGAAATACTCGCCAACCCGCCGAGGAATCTTGTCCGGCCCGAAAAATGGTGGCGCGAGCGGTCCCGCGCCGTACGCCCGCTGCTCGCCCAGGGACGCGCCAAGGAGGCCTACCGAATCGTCCGTGACCACGGGTTGAATGCGGGGCGCGAATTCGCTGAAGCCGAATGGCTGTCGGGCTGGATTGCGCTGCGGTTCTTGAATCGTCTCACGGATGCAAAACGTCATTTTGAGCGCATGGGCGACGCGGTGCGCTATCCGATCAGCCGTTCGCGCGCCGCCTATTGGGCCGGCCGCGCGGCCGAAGCGGCGAATGACGAACCGACAGCAAGAATCTGGTATTCAAGGGCCGCGTCCCAGGACGCGACTTATTACGGTCAACTCGCTGCAGACCGGGCCGGGTCCATGATCAAGCCCATGTCCGGCGCGGAACCCACGCCCGATCCAGCCTCGATCGACCGTTTCAAACGCTCCGAATTGGCGCGCGCGGCGGTATTTCTCAATGTTTTGGGGCGTGACAAGCTGGTCCGTAGTTTTATCCGCCAACTGGCGCGCGCGGCGAAAAGCGCAAGCGGCAAATTGCTGACCGGCCGCCTGGCCCGCGCGCTGGACCGGGAAGATCTCGGCGTCGGGGTCGCCCGCCATGCCTATCGCATGGGAATCTCATTGCCGTCGCTGGGATATCCGGTCATCGGGATGCCGAACGGCATTCCGGAACGCGGGTTGTTGCTCGCCCTCGCCCGGCAGGAAAGCAATATGGACCCCCTGGCGAAAAGCCGGGCCGGCGCGCTCGGGCTCATGCAGCTTATGCCGCGCACCGCGCGCGGCGTGTCGCGCAGTCTGCGAATACGTTATTCGCGCTCACGGCTGACGCGGGATCCGTCCTACAATATCAAATTGGGAAGAGCCTATCTGAAGGGCTTGCTGGAAAAATTCAACGGGTCCTACATCCTGGCGATCGCGGCGTACAACGCCGGTCCCAATGCCGTAAAGCGCTGGATGAGAAAATCCGGCGATCCACGATCGGCCAAGCGAGACGTCATCGACTGGATCGAGTTGATCCCTTACCCGGAAACCCGAAACTACGTCCAGCGGGTCTTGGAAAATCTTCAGGTCTATCGGCAACGGCTTGGCGAAACCCGCGTGGTGCGCTCGCTGGAAGCAGATCTGGCCCGATAGTTTCTACCCACCACCCCACCGCGGTACTATAGCTGCATCGATAATCGAGCGACGGGAACATTGGGATGACCGAAAACGCAAATTCCGACATAGGCGCCTGCGCATTTGACGCATATGGCACGCTTTTTGATGTGCATTCGGCCGTCAATGCCTGCCGCGACGATATCGGCGCCGACGCCGACAAGCTGTCTGAATTGTGGCGTCAGAAACAACTGCAATATACCTGGCTTCGAAGCCTGATGAGGCAACACGCCGATTTCTGGCAGGTCACCGGCGACGCGCTCGACTATGCAATGGGCGCAACCGGCATGACCGATTTGGGTTTGCGCACCCGCTTGATGGAACTCTATATGACGCTTGAGGCTTATCCCGATGTGGTCGAGACGCTGGAGCAATTAAAAGCCGCCAAGATGAAAACCGCCATATTGTCGAACGGCTCCATGACCATGCTGGTCGCGGCGGCCAAAAGCGCCGGGATTTTCTCCCTGATCGATATGATTTTGTCGGTCGATCAGGTCGGCGTGTTCAAGCCCGACCCCGCCACCTATCAAATGGCGGTCGATGAGCTGCAACTTCCGGCATGGCGGATTAGCTTCCAATCCGCAAACGGGTGGGACGCCGCTTGCGGCGCAGCCTTCGGGTTCAACGTCGCCTGGATCAACCGGTTCGGGCAACCGGTCGAAAACCTGCCCGGCGCGCCACAGGCCGAGTTGAAAAATCTCGCCGCGTTGTCCGACTTGCTCGGCATTTAGTTCATGAATTCCGTTTCGGACCATTCGGACACCCCCGTCTACGCGGACATCATAGACGCCGCGGCGCGGATCGAGGGATACGCCGTCCACACCCCGCTTCTGGAATCGCCGGCGATCAATGCGCTGACCGGCGGTCGAATCCTGATCAAAGCTGAGATGCTGCAACGGATCGGCGCCTTCAAGTTTCGCGGCGCCTGGAACCTGATCAGCCGGCTCGGTGAAGACCTACTCAAACGCGGCGTCGTTACCTATTCATCCGGCAACCACGGCCAGGCGGTCGCCGCGGCGGCGTCATTGCTTGGCGCGCCGGCGACGGTGGTGATGCCGGCCGATGCGCCGGCCATAAAAACCGAAAGCACCAAACGTCACGGCGCGGTCGTGCGGCCC
>JAYZAW010000103.1:0-8621 GCA_036339495.1 Pseudomonadota bacterium
ATTTTAAATCGGGTCTTAAGGCCTGTCGGGCCAAGGTATAGCTTGAACGAACAATACCGCGATCATGCAGATCGCGAGAAGGTGCAGATAGCACATGTCGGACTTCAGGTCGGACCTATTGTCGATTCCTCCGGGAACTCCGATCATAACGATGAATTCGCCCGCGCCGCGGCGCAGCTTTGCCGTGACCGGCTGGGTCGCGAGGTATTGGGCTGTGTCCGGGCGGGATGGCCGGGTAGTCCGGCGGTTCGGGTCCAATTGGAGGACACGCCGGTGATCGTCACCCGGCGGACCCATCCGGAACGGACCCGTTTCGATGCCGATGTGCTAACCGAACTTGACGCCGCCGGCGCGCCGGTGCCCAATATTCTCGCCTTTGTGGTGAATTCCTGATCCAGCAGGATCTTGGCTCTACGACCCTGATCGATGCATTCGCCAAGCCGAACGACCTGGCCTGGATCGATCACCTCGACCATGCCCTGACCAGTTTGCGAAAAATTCATGACGCCGGACGCGAAACCACCCTGGCCACGCGAATGCCGAATATTGGCATCAATGCGGGCTGGATCGAGAACCTGCTCTCGGCGCCGATCCGGGTTGGCGACCGGCTGTCGTCGCCGGCGCCGCGCCTCGACATTGTCGGGCTCGGCGAACTTTTGCTGTCGCCGAACTAGACCTTCATCAAATGGGACACGCGCCCCGCCAACGCCGCGATCGCCGATACCAGTTCGGTCGCGTGGTTCGACTGGCAGAATTGCGGACGCCGCAACCCGCTCGACGATATCGCCTGGCTGTTGGCCGATGAGCACATTCCCGATCAACCGGAATCCGAGGCAAACCTGATCGTGCGCCATTTGGAAAAGTTCGCCGGCGGGGATTACCGGGGCGATCCGGTCGAATATCTGATGGAATTCGGCGCCCTTCACATGTGCGTCCGGCTTCACGTCATGCTCACGACGCGGGAAAACGCCCTGTGGCGGCAGCCCATGCTGGGCTGGCCGGACGACCGGACGGATATTTCGATGCAGGCGATTACACGAACCTGTTTGAGAGGGGCGGGTTGGGCCGCCAATTCCGTGCTGATTGAACCCATGAGCGAAGGCTGTTTTCATTGCCGGGTTTGGTTCAAGCGCCACCTGATCAACATACGGTGACCACGTCCCATCCCGAAAGAGATACAGTTCATTAGAATTTATGTGGTCCAACGCGGCGGGCGTTTATCGAGCAGCGCGCGAATCCCTTCCGCGGAATCCTCGCTGCGCACGATTTCGAGTACGCGTTCGAGTTCGCGGTCAAAATTTTCGGTGGTCCGGTTGTCCTGATTATACATCCGCAACGCCTCCTTGGCGTAACGCACGCCGAGATAGGGCATGCGCGCCAGCCGGGTCGCCAGCGTCATGGTCTCCGGCATCAACTGGTCAGGCGGCACCACCCGGTTGACCAGGCCGATGCGGGCGGCTTCCTCGCCGTCGACAAAACGTCCGGTCAGGATCAGTTCATTGGCCAACGTCAGGCCGATCAGCTTGGGCAGGTTGCGCGCGCAGCTCCATTCGCTGACGAAACCGGCCGGCACCGCGATCTCCGACAGTTTCGCGCGGTCGGTCATGACGCGCAGATCGCAGGCGATCGCCATCTCGAACCCGGCGCCGACCGCAGCGCCGTCGATTGCCGCAATAACCGGCTGCGGCAGCAATTCAAGCTTGCGCAGGGCGCGCTGGGCGATCAGGTGAAAATGATCGTTGATCATCCAAGCGGCGAGTTCGCCATACTCGCCGCGAAGGCCCAGTTCATCCTCGGGCCGCTCGAGGGGAAGGGTTTCCTCCTTGAGGTCGCCGCCTGAACAAAATGTTTCGCCCGCGCCGATGATCACCACCACCCGCACCGTGGAATGGCGAATTTCATCGAATACATTATCCAGTTCCAACGCCATGCGGGGGCCGAGCGAATTGCGCCGCTCGGGTCGGTTCAACGTCAGGATCCCGACCGTTTCATCATCCGCGCCGCCATCGGCTTTCTCGATGTCCCACTGGATATAGCGATATTTCATGTTCCGCCCTTATTCCGCTAAATCGAATGCATCCGTTCCGGAGCGGCGCGCGCGCCGGAACCGCGCCGGGGCATTTTCGGAATTGCGAAACCCTGTTGATGGCAGGCCCGCGTGATCACGGTAAATTTCCACATGATGCCGCCGACCACCGCCCCGGCCCCGGCGAGGGCGAGGAGCGCGGAAACGGCAGCACCATTGCCGACAATGGCGGCGGCGATGACGCAAACGATCGGCAATCCGTGGCCGATCGCATGCAGATACGGCGACAGGGCATCGATCTCGCGCCGCGCGAGCGGGCCGATGCCCTCGACGCGAGCGGTGGACCGGTAGCGCCGCCACAGTACGAGATTGACCACGGCAAGTACCCCGAGCCCGAGAAAGGCTGGAATGACGACCGTCAAGCCCGGGTCAAGCATCAATGAGAACAGGGCGAACAGCCCGAACCCTTCGAACAATCCGGTCGCCACCAGCATGGACGGCATCAATGACGTGCGCCATGCGGGAATGCCCTTGCCGGCCTGAAGAATGCGCCCCTGACAATACAGGAACGCCAGCGCCGACGCGGCGACCAGGAAATGGAGGGCAGCGTGGGGCCATAATAGGTCCGCCGCCAGCAACGGGTAGAACAGCGCCACCACATAGGTTTCCCGCGTCATCCAGGATGTGCCCGGCATGCGCATAACAAGGAGGAACCGGAGCTTGCGGCCGATTTCCAGGAACACAAAAAACAGCCCGACCGCCATGCCGATACCGGCAATCAAAAACAGCAGCTGAAGCCCGCCGACGCCCATGCCGGGAAACAGCCAGTCGCCATCGGCACGGCCATAAAGAAAGGCGATGTAGGCGGCGATGGCGAGACCGGTGCTCATCCCGCCCATGATGAAATTCATCGCGGCGCGGTAATCCCAGAATGTCTGGCGCGCGCCGACCAACGGATTGGCCGGGTCGCTCAGAGTTTCGTCGGACAGATCTTCGGGTTCAGGGTCTCGACCCGGGGTCGCGTTCGGCACCTCATAGAGATAGCGGATTTGCGGATCATTGCCGAGCTCTTCATGCATCTGGAAATTGGCGTTGTCGCGCACCAGGGCCGAGACATTGCTGTCCGGGTCGGCGAAATTGCCGAAATTCAGGGCGTCGGCGATGCAGGACGCGGCGCAGGCCGGGGTGTAATCGGGATCCACGCCGGGCGTTTTGCCCGAGGCCGCCGCATCGTCGATGCGCTCGATGCAAAAGGTGCATTTATTGGCGACCCCGATCCGGTCGTCATGGGCGACGACGCTTTCCTGCGCCGTCGGCTCGCCGTAATACCATTCCTTGTCGTGAACGATGGTGCGCGCCTGATACGGACAGGCGATCGCGCAATAGCCGCAGCCGATGCAGGTATCGTAATCCATGGTGACCAGCCCGTCTTGGCGCTGGCGCGTCGCGCCGGTCGGGCACACCGGCACGCAGGACGGCTCGGCGCAATGCTGGCACCCGGTCACCAGGAACAGGCGCTCCACATCGGGAAATGTTCCGCGCTCCACATCGAGCACCCTGCGCCACTGGATGCCCGGCGGGGTATCATTGAAGTGCTTGCACGAGATTGTGCAGGTCTGGCAGCCAACGCAACGATTGATGTCGACCACCATGCCGAACCGCGTGGTCTGGGTGGCGCCGATCATGTTCTGCTTCCTGATCGACAATTAACGATTTGATCCCCTCTCCCCTTGCGGGAGAGGGTTAGGGTGAGGGGTAGCGCGTCCGCGCGTCTAATAACTCTTTTACCACCCGCCGGCATCCACCCCCTCACCCCCCACCGCTGCGCGGCGGGTCCCCCCTCTCCCGCGAGAGGAGAGGGAATAATTTCCGACGAGGCCGCACAATCAATACTCACTCGCCTCTCCGACCCGTATCCTTGCGCAGCTTCACCCGTACAACATCCGCGCCGGAGCCGGTCGCGTCGGTCAGGGACAGCGCGATATCAGTCACCGAGTTCAGGCTGGGACGGTTGAAATCCTTGGCGTAGGGCGTGGCCCAGTGATCGAACTGGCCGATCATCAAGACCGTATCGGGCCGAATGCCTTCGCGCAGTACGGCCTCGCCGCGGGTTTCGCCGGACACGGATTCGATCACCACCGGATCGCCGTCCTTGATACCGAGACCCTTGGCCATGGTGCGGTTGACGATCACGCCCCTGTGGCCGGCGATGTTCTCGGCGACCTCGTTGATCAGGGGGATCCCGACATTGGCGCCCCATGAATATTGCATGCTGCGCGCGGTCAATGCCCAGAGCGGGAACTCATCCGGATCGCGGCCCATCTCGCGCGCATACTCGATCCAGATATCGGGGAACTGCTTGTAGTCGGGCAGAGCCTGATATTCGGTGAGCTGCTGGTCCCACCATTCGATGCCGGTTTCGTGCAGCCGGTTGGCGAGTTGCGCGCCGTGGCGCTTGATTCGTTCCTGATAGGGCATCTCGAAGCGCACGCCTTCATCCTTCATGCGAGGATAGAGGTACCAGTCGATCTGCGGGAAATCCCTGAGCATGTAGCCATGCTCGCGGAACCAGTCGAGATCGTGGATTTCTTCCCCGTCGGACAGGCCGTGGCTGGCGGCCTTGGCGACCGCATCCCAGATCTCGGTCAATTCCGGCGCGCGGTCGGTCGGCAGCGCGTAATCGTATTTTCCGTCGCGGTCGATCAGCCGGCACCCGGCCGCGCCGCGATTTATCGCGCCGACATAGTTTTCGAGAATGCCGACGCGGCGCGCCAGTTCGGTTGAAATGTCCGACAAATCCATGGAATCGACGACCTTGTCGGCAACCGGTTGGCGGATCGTCCAGCCCTGATGTTTCCAAAATTGCTCGGTGAATTTGGTCGATCCGATCTGCATCAGCTGGAAGCTTTCCAGGTCGGTCGCCTCGGGCAGCAGGATGTCCGCCATGTAGTTGGTTTCGTCCAGCGTATAGGCGAACGAGACTGTGAACGGAAATTCGGCGATGCGCTTGGCCACTTCCGGCGCGTTCCAGGACGAGATCGCGGGGTTGGTGCGGTAGTTGATCCAGAGCTCGGGCTTGGTCTGGGCCGGCCAATGATCCGGCGATTTCTTCTGGAACAGCCAGGGCAGATGCGCCGGACCCAGCGCCGCCGACCAGGGTGAATTGGCGGCCAGCGGCACCAGCATCTTGTAGGCGTTGCGGATATGGGGCTTGCCGTCCCATTCATTCCGGCTGGTTTCGTTGAACGGGTAATCCATGATTCCATCGGCGCTCGACCGCACCGTGTTCATGCGGTTGTCCGCCGGCCGGTTGAGCTTGACCGCCGTCCCCAGCGTGCCGCCGGGCACTTCAAGCGCGCCGACCAGCGTCGCCAGCAGGGTGCGCGCCCAGCAGGCCTCATACCCACCCCAACCGTTATTGACGCCCTTGCCCAGCATCACCGCCACCGGGCGGTACGGCAGGGTCCGGCCCTCGATCTCAACGGTTTCGCCGATACAGGCATGGGCGAGATATTCATCGGCGATGCGCCGGATGGTGTCGGCGGGCACGTCGCATTCGGCTTCGGCCCAATCCGGGG
Organism: Pseudomonadota bacterium; assembly: GCA_036339495.1. Classification (GTDB taxonomy): domain Bacteria; phylum Pseudomonadota; class Alphaproteobacteria; order MPNO01; family MPNO01; genus CALGIA01. Next base: position 5,605 of record JAYZAW010000103.1, read on the forward strand.
TGAATTTCGCCACGTGATCGACCAGCATCTGAAACGCCGGGTGCGCTTCGACGGCCTCATGAAGCCAACATTCGCCGTCGGGACCGTCCTCGATCCCGGCGACGGTGAAACTGCCGTCGAGCGCGGGATCGGAAATGTCGGCATCAAACGGTTTGTTCAGTCCGTCGGCGAGATCATGGATCAGAGGCTTCATCGTTTCAGGGTCGCGAAGATAATAGCCGTTCGGCCCGACCAGATAGGGGCTGGTGGTGGTTTCCTTGAGATAGGGAACGTCGCAGACCTCGCGCCAGTCGCGCTCGCACAGGATCCGATGCACCAGGGCGAACAGGAATGCGGCGTCCGATTTCGGTTTGATCGGCACCCATTCGGCGGACATGGCGCCGGTGATCGACAGATGAGGTTCGACCTGGACGCGCTTCAAGCCGCGCGCGCGCGCATCGGCCTGGCGCTTGATGCCGGCGACCCCACCGGAGGCTTCGACATTATTGCCGCAATTGATCACATAATTGCAGCTCGGCGTATCGGGGGCGACGATGAAGGCGCGATGCCAGAGCTCGCCATAGAGATGTTCCGAATGATAGCACTTGATGCCCTGCCCGCCGCCGAACCCGAGATCCACGTCGCCCCACGCCGACAGGAAGGCCGGGAAGGTTCCCATATACTGGGTCGGCGTGCCGCCGCCGCCGAAGCTGGCCGCGAAGCGCGGAAAGCCCGACTCGTCGCGCAGACCCTTGGCGCGGATGTCGCGCATCTTCGAAGCCACTATATCGAGCGCTTCATCCCATGAGATCGGTACGAAGCCGGGTTCCTCGTCCCGGCCCTTTTTGGGGTTGGTGCGCTTCATGGGCTGGCTGATCCGGTTCGGATTATAGGTCTTCTGGATCAGCCCATAGGCCTTGACGCAGACCCGCCCACAGCCGGGGTGTTCATCGGCGATATCGTAATTGCTTTGAATGCGGACAGCTACACCGTCCTCAACCTCCACATTCAGCAGGTCGGGCCCCGCGACGCACTGATTGCAGTACACGGGAACAATCTTGCGGTCCTTGATCCTAGTGTCCTGGTTCATAAATTCCTACCCTCTACGATCGCTTTTTCCGTTTCCTCGGCAGGAGGGAGCGCGAATGCGATGCCGTCGCATCGGTGAGCGAATCCGACGCACCGAGGGAACGGGAAATGCGATCCTTCGGACGGCCTTGCACGGAGCCCGGACGACGTCGCCTGCCGCTTGTGATGCGCCAGCATCACGGCGCGACGGGCTCCTAGCCGGGCACCGCGCAAGGCCGTCGTAGAGGATAGGAATTTATGAACCAAGACACTAGTCGCCATTTCATCCGCCCTGTTTGACTGAACTCAATTCTATATGTAATTCGCCCCGCCATCGACCAGCATGTTCTGACCCGTCATGTAGGACGCTTCGTCGGAACAAAGAAACAGCATCGCCTTGGCCAGATCATGCAGCGTGCCCTGCCGCTTGATGCCCTGGTTGGCAATATAAGTCTTGAAGCGTTCGCGCGGCACCGACGGGCGGTCAACCTCGGTCTGCATCACGCCGGGCCAGAAGGTGTTGACGGTAATGTTCCACGGGCCGAGCTCGGTCGACATGGAGCGGGTCATGCCGATCATGGCCGATTTGGTGGTGATGTAATGCAGATAGTTGGGCAGCCCCATGACGGTGGTGCCGGACGACACATTGACGATGCGCCCCCAATTGCGTTCCTGCATGGCGGGCACGACAGCGCGCGCGCAGTAGAACGAGCAGTTGATATTGACCAGCACGCCGCGTTCCCATTCCTCGACGGGAAGCTCCCAGAACGGCTTCATGGTGATCTGCGAGAACACGGCGGCATTGTTGATCAGGCAATCGATGCGGCCATATTCGGACAGCGCGCGGTCGACCATGTTTTGCACCGATTCCCGGTCGCCCACATCGGTTTGGACGGCCAACGCGCGGGCTTGCTTGCCCTCGATCTCGCGCTGCACCTTGTCGCCGTTGTCGCCGTAATATTCCGCGATCACGGGTATCGCGCCCTGGGCCGAAAAATAATGCGCATAGGCGCGTCCGATCCCCTGCCCGCCGCCGGTGATGATCACCACCCGGTCGCGCAAGGAATCATAGGTGACGTTCTTGTCGACTTCGATATCGGTGTAGTTGATATAGCCGATTTCGGCTTCCTGGTTCATTTTTCTTTCCTTGCTTTGAGTGTTGTCGAGCGTCGTTCAACCCATTTCCGCTATCGGCGCGACGGAAATTTCCCCTTCCCTCGCCCTGATTTGGGCGAGGTCGTAATTCATTTGCAGGGTCATCCACCCGTCGGCCGTCCCCCAACCCATTTTTTCAAATCGAAGCGCCATTTCCGGCGATATGGATGATTTTTCATTGACAACATTGTTAAGCGCCTGACGCGACACACCCAAATGATGCGCGGCGTTGGTCACGCTCAAATCCAACGGTTCCAGACATGTCAGGCGCACATTATGGCCAGGGTGCGGCGGGTTTTTCATCGGCATGTCATTGTCTCCTTACGGTCAGTGATTATCGACCAAATCAACATCAAATACATCGCCCTTTTTAAATCGAAAGATGATCCGCCAATTACCGGAAACAATTACGGCATGAAATTCTTTCAGGTTTCCGGAGAGCTAATGCAGGCGATAACCGGGCCGACTCATATGCCCAATTGTTCGGGCCGCATCGAGGTCCGCCAGGATAACTTCGATTTTCTCTATTTGGTTCTGGTTCACTTGGCTGCGATCGTCACGCTCATACAGTCGCCGTAACCCACGATGTCGAATGCTTTGAATCATTTGCAAAATGATATATTGACAATGGTCACTTGTTAATCTTCTTTCCAAGAATTGCCCACAATACGTTCATCGACCAGCGCCAACAGGACCTCGAGCTCCGGGTCGTCATGCCCCATCGCGGCCAGCGCCGTGACGGTTTCGCGGAGATAATCGGCGCAGGTGCCGAATTGTCCCGTGGCCCGGGCGATGATGTCGGCCGTCTCGTCGGC
>JAYZAW010000104.1:0-2053 GCA_036339495.1 Pseudomonadota bacterium
GCTCAGCCTGGCCGATCTGCGGAACTACCGCGCGGTCAACCGCCGGTCCCTGTGCCGCCGCTATCGCCTATGGAACATCTGTACCATGGGTCCGCCCACTTCCGGCGGCATCACGACGTTGCAGATCTTAGGACTGCTGGAACGGTTCGATCTTGCGCGTCTGAAACCGGGCTCGGTGCGCGCGGTGCATCTGATCTCGGAAGCCGGCCGGCTCGCGTTTGCCGACCGGGCCGCCTATATCGCCGATTCGGATTTCGTGTCGGTGCCGGTTGACGGCCTGCTGCGGCGGAATTATCTGGCCGCCCGTTCCGAACAGATTTCCGCCGAGCGCAGCATGGAGAAAGCGCTTCCGGGCGCGACCGGACGGCGCAAAGCTGAAATTCCAGCTGTTTCGGACGCCATCGAACTGCCGTCAACCAGTCATCTGTCGGTGGTCGATGCGGACGGCAATGCGGTTTCCATGACCAGCAGTGTCGAAAACATCTTCGGGTCGCGGCTTATGGTCGGCGGCTTCATGCTCAACAACCAGCTCACCGATTTTTCGTTCCGGCCCGAGATCGACGGCCGCAAGGTCGCCAACCGGGTGCAGCCGGGCAAGCGGCCGCGCAGTTCCATGGCGCCGACCATCGTACTGGACGGAAACGACAAGCTGGTGCTGGCGCTGGGCTCACCCGGCGGGTCGCGCATCATCGGGTTCGTGGCCCGCGCGCTGATCGCGACGTTGGACTGGCGGCTCGGGCTTGAGCAGGCTTTTGCCCTGCCCAACCACGTCAACCGCAACGGCCCGACCGATCTGGAAAAGGGCACCGCGCTCGAAGTCATCGCGCCCGGGCTTGAGGTGCTCGGCCACGAGGTGCGCATCCGCCGGATCACGTCCGGGCTGCATGGTGTGCGCGCGACGCCCCTTGGCTATGACGCCGCCGCCGACCCGCGCCGCGAGGGCGTGGCGTTGGGCGACTGACCGGAGCGCCGGATCGTGAATTTATCGGGACCCGTGCGCGGCGCGATGTGGATGATTTGCGCCGCCATGTCGCTGGTGGCGATGGCGGTGCTGATCCGCTATCTCACGCCGACATACAACGTGCTGGAGCTGATCTTCCTGCGCAATGTGGTCAATCTCGCCTTGATGACGCCGTGGATCCTGCGCACCGGGCTGAGGTCGGTCAAGACCCCCCGGCTGTCCGGGCACGCACTCCGCAATGCGTTTTTGTATTCCGGCAATGTCGCGTGGTTTTTCGCCGTCACCATGGTGTCGCTGGCCGATCTGGCGGCGCTGCAATTCACCATGCCGCTATTCACCATCGTGATGGCGGCCGTGGCGCTGCGCGAAAAAATCGGCATTCACCGCTGGACCGCGACGGCGGTCGGGTTCGCCGGCGCATTGGTCATTCTGCGGCCGGGCATCATCGAGATTGATCTCGGCGCCATCATGGTGCTGGCCGCCGCGTTTCTCTATTCCTGCGCCTATATCGTCACCAAGCAATTGTCGGATACCGAATCCGGCAATCTGGTGGTGTTCTATATGAGCGTCTTCATCCTGGCGTTTTCCTTCATCCCCGCCATGGTGGTGTGGCAAACCCCGGACTGGGGCGACGCCCCGGCGATCATCGCGCTGGGCTTTGCCGGATACTCGACCCATTTCTGCGTCACCCGCGCCATGGCGGCGGCCGACGCCAGCTATGTCGCGCCCTATGATTTCCTGCGCCTGCCGATCTCGGCGATCCTGGGCTATTTCCTGTTCCGGGAGGTTTCCGATATTTGGGTCTGGGCCGGCGCGGCGATCATATTCTGGGCCGCGTACTACAACACCTGGATGGAAAAACGCGCCGGCGGCCGGCCGGATCGTTGAACGGAGCCGAGACGCCGGTTCCTATCGCCGAATCCCGACGATCCCCGCAACACATCCTGCCACATCTCAAGGAAGACAGCGATTTCGGTCCCAGGACGCTCGCCCGGCGCGACGAGGAGCTGCTGCGTGGCGGCCCGAGCTCCGTGATCCGGGACCTGAATGGGATGGCGGTCACTTAAGCGGGGCGCGAACTAAACGGGCCAG
>JAYZAW010000105.1:0-5639 GCA_036339495.1 Pseudomonadota bacterium
GCCAACGTCTGCGTCCCAGCCTTCTGGAAGGCAGCACGGAAGTCTGCGTTCATTGCGAAGGCACCGGCGTTACGCGGTCGACCGAATCCATGGCCATGCATGTGCTGCGCGCGATTGAGGAAGAAGGCGGCCGGGACCGCTCAAGCGCGGTCAGCGTGGCCGTCGCCACCTCGGTCGCCCTTTATGTCCTCAACCAGAAACGCGCCGCGCTGAATGATATTGAACAGCGTCACGGATTTACCGTCAGCATCGTTGCCGACGATAGTCTTATTCCACCCAATCTCCGTCTCGACAGAATCAAGGCGCGCGCCGCCGATGCCGATGACGGCGCGGCGATCCGCATGGACAGGGTGGTCGAGGACGAAACGGTTGATACCTCAAAAGCCGATGCCGTCACCGCCGACAACGACGATGATGCGCCGGCCGAACGCGAGGATGGCGTGCGGCGTAAACCGCGCCGCCGACGCCGGAGCCGCAAGTCCGCGGAGAATGCCGATGCCTCGGCTCAATCCGGGGAAGGCGAAGCGCCTGCTGACGGCGAGGCGCCGGCCGAAGAGCCCGTGGCCGCGGCGGCAACCGAGACGGCCGACGGACCCGGCGCCGGCGAGGAAGAGACCCAGCCGAAACGCCGGCGTCGCGGCAGACGGGGCGGACGGGGACGTTCCCGCCGGGGGGCCGCGGCCAAGGACGACGCCGTGGCGGAAGCAGGCGACGCGGACCCGGGTGAGGCGCAACCAGAACAAGCGGCGGGCGCCGCCGGCGACGGGCCGCAGCCCGATATCGAAAACTGGCAGGCGACCGGAACGGTCGAGCCCGCCGAGGCGACGGATTCGGAATCCGCTCCGGAAGCTGAACCACAGCCGGAAGCCGGTTCGGAACCGGTGGACGCGGTCGAAATTCCAGCTGAACCCGAGCCCGAACCTGAACCCGAGCCTGAGCCTATCGCGCTGACAGAAGGCAATGGCGAGCAGGTTGCGGCGACTCCGGCCGATGCCGACGAACCGATCGAGGAAGATGCGTCAGGCGGTCTCGCACCCGTGGCCGATGAAGGACCCAAACGTAAAGGTTGGTGGAATCGGTTGGCGAATTAGTTTTGGTGGAGCGGGCTTGAGTTACTTTTGAAGGGCCGCGCGGCATCGGGCCAGAACGCCCAGCACTTCGAACGGCTCTTCGACCAGCATATAGGCCGGCACGCCGCGCGGTTCCAGATAAGCCTTGCACGCCACGTTATGGACATGGTCGCCCATGAAGGTCACGTAGATCGGCTTCGTCGGGTGCTTTTTCGCCAGATCGACAATGAAGTCGTAATCGGGAATGCCTGACTCCTCGGTCAGCATCATGATCACGACCACGGCATCGATCGCCTTGTCCGACAACACCGCGTCCATGGCGTCGCCATAGGCTTGCTCATAACCGTAGGCGCCGACGCTGCCGAAGATATCGACCGGGTTGCGCATGCGGATAAAGGGCGGCGCCATGGATTGCAGGCGCTTGCGGGTCTTTTCCGCGATCTGCGGCACTTCCAGCCCCTGCGAGCGGCTGAAATCGGTCATGCAAACCGTGAACGCGCCCGACGGCGACAGGAAGGAAACCCGGTTGCCCGCCGGCACCGGCATGACCGCCAACGCCTTGGCGACCTGGAACAGATGGGAATATTTGTAGATGCGGGTCACGCCGGCCTGAGCCAGCGCGCCGTCGAGAATGCGATCGTCCGAGGCCAGCGACGCGGTGTGGGCGAGCGCGGCGGCGGCGCCCGCATCCGAACTGCCGCCCTTGAGCAGGATCACCGGTTTCTTGCGCGTTACCTTGCGGGCGACCTCAAGAAACCTGTTTGGGTGCTTGATATTTTCGAGATAAAGCAGGATTGCAGCCGTTTCATCGTCGTCGCCGAGATATTCCAGAATCTCGCTTTCATCGATGTCGATCTTGTTGCCGAGCCCGGCGACGCGGGCGACGCCGTAATTTTCCGCCGACATGATATGACGCAGGCTGATGCCGGAAAAATTACCGGTCTGGGTGATATATGAAATCCGCCCCTTCGGAACCTGGCCGAGCGCAAAAAAGCTCGATGTAAAGTCCGCCGGCATGGACACATGACCAGTGGTGTTCGGCCCCAGAACCCGGACATTGGATTCGGCGATTGCCGCCGCCAGATCGTTTTGCAGTTCGCCGCCCACATGGTCGACTTCGGCGAAGCCCGAAGCCGCCAGCACCAGCATTTCAATGCCCTTGGCGCCGCAGGCGCGCACGGTGTCCGGATTGTACTGGGCCGGCAGGGTGATGATCGCCTGGTCGATGCCGTCCGGCAATTCGTCGATCGATTTGAAAATCGGATAGCCTTCGATTTCACCGCCGCGCGGGTTGACGCCATAAACCTTGCCGGGAAATCCATTATCCCGGATGTTTTTCAACAAGACGTTACCGGGCTTGCCGGGGGTCGACGACGCCCCGATTACGGCAACGCTTTCGGGTTCGAACAATTTACGCATTACGCTTGTCACATCATTCTCCCAATACCACCAGCGCATCTACCGAGACCGGTTTGTCGCCATTGATGATCAGCGGGTTGATGTCGATTTCGGCGATATCCGGGTGATCCATCCCGATTTTGCCGAGCGCGACAATGGCGTCGACCAGAATGTTCTTTTCGACCGCCTTCATGCCGCGGATCGCGTCCAAAATACGATGGCCGCGAATTTCGCTCAGCATCTGCCTGGCGTCTCGCTTGTGGATCGGGGCTACGCGAAATGAAACATCCTGCAAAATTTCCGTGAAAATGCCGCCCAGCCCGAACATCACCGACGGCCCGAACTGGGCGTCGCGGGTCATGCCGAGCATGATTTCGCGCTGCCCCTTGACCATTTCCTGCACCAGATAATCGCCGTCATAGGATTTTCCGGCGCGCTTTTTGATGATGGCGAAAGCGTCGGACAAGGCATTCTGGCTGTCGAGACCGACCGCAACCAGGCCTTTTTCGGTTTTGTGGGCGGCGTCGGCGGAGCATCCCTTGAGGACGACGGGATATTTAATCCGTTTCGCGGCGTTTCTTGCCTCGGCCAGGGTCCCGACCAGCCGCTCTCGACTGACTGGAATGCCGTAGGCCGCGATAATCCGTTTGGAATCAAATTCGGAAAGGGTCCTGTGTCCGCTCTTTTTCGCGGCTTCGATAATCTTCGCGACATTCGCCGCCATGTTTTCCGCCTCTCTGTACCGCCTGTTGTGTCCCGGCGGGATATCTAGCCGCGCGGGACGTGCGGTGTCCAGCAATTTGCGTGTAGTATGGGAACAAGAGCGCGCCGAGACATGATCAGCGCCGAACTCATTTATCGGGAGGGTAAGATGAGTACCGCCGCAAAAATTTTTCGGCGCGCCGGAAGAGGCGACCGCCGATCTTCGCGGCACGCTGAACTGGCTGCGCGCCGAAGGCGATCTGATCGAAACCGATAGGGAAGTCGATCCCGATCTCCAAATTACCGGTCTACAGAAGCGAATGGACGGTGAAACTGGCCGATTCGCTGCGCAATCCACTGCCGCCCGTGACGGTCGACCCGGCGGATGCTCCGTGCCGGGAAGAAGTCTTCGAGAACCTGGCCGACGCCGGTGAATTCGTTGTGCCGATCCGCCATACCGAGTTCGAACCCGAACCGACCCTCGGGTCCGGTATCCGCGTGGTGACCGGCGAGTATTTCGATGGCGGCGGCGATCTCGGTTATAACCGCATGAATTTGCGTTGGGGCAATGTGGGCACGTTCCAGATTTCCCCCGGCTCGCACATGTCGCAGGTGATGTCCAAGGCCTATAAGGACGGCAAGCCCGTGCCGATCACAATCTGCTTCGGCGTGCCGCCGGCATGCACGCTGTTGGCCGGGGCCGGTTTCGATTACGTGATCCTGCCCCACGGATGCGACGAAATTGCCGTCGCCGGAGCGGTTCAGGGCCGGCCGGTACGGCTGGTCAAGGCGCGCACCGTGGACGCCATGGCGATGGCTGATGCGGAAGTCGTGTTCGAAGGCTATGTCAATCCGCGCGACGGGCGCTATGAAACCGCCGAGGCCGAGGACGCCGATGTTCAGGGCCGTTTCCCTCTCCATCTGGAATATACCGGCTATATGGGCAAGGCCCATAAGGCGCCGACATTTCACGTCACCGCCGTCACCACCCGCCGGCGCGCCTCAAAACCGATTATCTACGCGCTCGGCGTCCATATGTTGGACGAACACAATATCGACACCACCATGCGCGAGGCGGCGATGTTTGAGCTCTGCGAGCGCCTGCAGCCCGGTGTTATCCAGGACGTGGTGATCCCCTACAGCATGACCGATTGGGGCGGCGCGGTGATTCAGGTCAAGAAGCGCAACCGGATCGACGAGGGCTGGCAGCGCAATTTTATGACCGCCATCCTAGAGACATCCCAGGGTTTGCGGATGTGCATCGCGGTGTCCGAGGAAGCCGACCCGTATGACATGGACGATTTCATGTGGTGCCTCACCACCCGGGTCAACCCCCATACCGATATCCTCAAACCGCTGCCGGGGGGCCGCGGCAAGACATTCCTGCCCGGCGGCGGCATGCGACAGACCGGGTCAAATACGGATTTCGATGGCGGCATGGGCATCGACGCGACCGTGCCCCATGGGTACGAAAGCGATTTCATGCGCCCGGTCTATCCGGTCGACAAGGTGAACCCGAAAGACTTCTTCACCGACGACGACCTCGCCAATGTCGCCAAGCGCATGAAAGGCTGGGTCAACAGCCTGGCCCGCACGGGGCGGTAGGCTCGAATGCGATTCGGCTTCAGCCCACGTCGAAAAGGGGCGGGTCATTGACCCGCCTCCGTTCTCAGAGAACCTCCTGGGTCAAAGAATCGGGGTCAAAGAATCTGGGTCAGGTCTTGCATTTACCATGGACACGGAGGCCCTCGGCGCCGCGCTGATAGCTACCCCGCGCCGAGCAGGATTTCCGTCAGTTCTTCCGGCTTGTCGACCATGACGTCGTGGCCAGCGGCAACGCCGTGATATTCCCAGCCCGGGTCGTTGCGCGCCTTTTCGGCGTAGGGGCCGAAGCGGCTGTTGGGGTGTTTGTCGGCGCGGATGTAGATCTTGTGCGGGATCGCGGCGTCGGCGCCGCTCCGGCGCACCGGTTGTTCGTAGGTTGCGATTGGTTGCGGGGTGCAGCGGCGGTCGACCCAGGCGGCGTCTTCCAGCGTCATGACGCCGAAATATTCCGCCGAGACCGGGGTCACGCCCCAGCCGTTTCCCGATTGCGCGACCGAGTCCCGAAACATTTTGACCCGTTCGGGTCCCTGGATATCAAACAATGACTGGCCGTCTTCCGGGATAAAGGCGTCGAGATAGATAATGACGCTGATTCGGTCGGCCAGGCAGTCGGAGACGCCGGTGATCACCATGCCGCCATAGCTGTGCCCGCACAAAACGGCGCGCTCGATCTCCTCGGCCTCGAAAACCGCGCATATGTCTTCGATATGGGTGTCCAAATTTACGTCCGGCGATCCGAGATGGGCCCGCTCGCCGAGCCCGGTCATGGTCGGGGTGAAAACCTCGTGCCCCGCATCGCGCAGCCGGCCGGCGACCCGGCGCCAGCACCAGCCACCATGCCAGGCGCCGTGGACGAGAACATAA
>JAYZAW010000106.1:0-5480 GCA_036339495.1 Pseudomonadota bacterium
TGCCGCCATTGTCGGTCACATAGCGGGCGGCTTCCCGGTCGATGACCTGTTTGACAAGGAGCTGGGTCGGTGGTTCTGATCTCAGCCCGCGCGCGCGATGGAATCTGGTTGACCACGAGTCCGCCGGTCGCCGCGACGATCTCCGTGCCCTTTCCAGTCCCGGCGCGGACCGGGAACTTGCCCATCACGACGCCGAAGCCCTTTTCCGCCACGCCGACCGGATAGGCGCCGTCGAGCACGATGTTATAGGGCGCAAGCTTGGTGCGCGCCTTGTAATACTCGGTCCCTGATCCGCCGGTTTCCTCGGTGGTTTCGATCGCCAGCCGGATTGTGCGGTCGAGCGTGAAGCCCGCGCGCCGGATCGCGCCCATGGCGGTCAACACGGCCGCGATTTCGCTTTTATCATCGGATGCGCCACGCCCGTATATGCGGTCTCCGATGATGGTCAGGCGAAACGGCGGCAAACGCCGGCCATTCGGTAATACCCATTTCTCGGGATCGGCGGGAACCACATCGCCATGAGTAAATTCACCGAGGGACTCGGGTCCTTTTCCCGGCAGGGCGACTTCGAAAATCCGGTTGTCGAAATTGCGGAATTCGAGTCCGAAGCCGCCGGCAATTTTCTCGATCTCCAGGCCGAATCGCCGAATATTCGGGTTTTCATGTTGCGGCCGGTCTTCTTTCTTGTCGGTTGGGATGGCGACCAGCCCGCCCAAAGTACGAACCAGAGCGTCCTTATGCCTCAGCCGGATGAAAATGCCCAACAGCCGGTAGAGCTTGATCCGCTCGGCGTCGCTGAGTTTTGAACCCGATTGATATTTTCTGACCGCCGACGACAGAAAGGGGTATTTTGCCGCCAACCCAGGCGCATTTAGAAAATCACGAAATCCGGCCTTCGGCGGTTGGTTCGAAAATACTTCGATTAACGCGGAAATTTCTTTTTTGCCGATCTCCCGCGCGCCGCGCGCCGCCGGATAACAGGCGAATGTCGCCAGGACGGAGGCTGCGACTAGGCGCTTCATCGCGGGACGCTCACGCTATTTCCGCAAGCGTTTTTCCGCTTCGGCGATCTCCGCCGGATCCATCTTGTCGATCAGTTTTTGGCGATAGCTTTTTGCCCGGTGGAGTCCCTGATCGGCGGCGCGGGTCGCCCAGACCAGGGCGGATACCATGTCGCGCACCACGCCATCGCCCTCGGCATAGCGGATGCTCAGGCTGGCCTGGGATTTGGCGTACCCCTTGAGTGCGGCCTCGCGGTACCATTTAACGGCCCGCTTGATATCCATCTCGGCGCCGAGCCCGTCGCGGTACATCTTGCCGAGATTATATTGCGCCCGGACATAGCCCTGGCCGGCGGCTTTTTCGAACCAGTGAAATGCCTTCGACTGGTTTTTCGGCACGCCGAGGCCATAGCTGTACATCTTGCCCAGCTTGTACTGCGACCGCGCGAATCCCTGTTCCGACGCAAGCGTCAGCCATTTGATCGCCGCGCTGTAATTCCGCTTGATCCCGTCGCCGGCGATCAGACTGCTGGCGAGATTGTGCTGCGCCCGGGCATAGCCCCGTTCCGCCGCCTTGCGCCACCACGTCACCGCCTTGGCCGAGTCGGCGGTCACGCCCCTTCCCTGGTCGTACATGGCGCCGAGATTAAACTGGGACCGGGCATCGCCGGACTCCGCCATCGGCCGCCAGGCGCTCAACGCCCCTGAAAAATCGCCTTTCTGATAGGCCTTCCAACCGGTGTCGAAATCCGCATGGGCGGGTCCGCCCAAGAACAGCATCGCGGCCAATGCGGTCGAATATATTTGCCAGCTTTTCACGATTACACTCCTCAAAACATCTTTATTTCGCCGCCGTGGTCACCGGCATCTTGTCGGTCCGGGCGCGCAGAACCTCCAGCAAACCCTCGAACCCGTTGCGGCGGACCACGGCCGAAAATTGATCGCGCTGGGTGACCGCCATGCTGATGCCTTCGACCAGAATATCGATGATCTTTATCCCGTCCTTTCCCACGCGCACCCGCCATGTCGCCTTGATGGGCGGGCCGCTGGGCCGTTGGATACGGGATTTGACATAGAAATCCTTTTTGTTGCTCAGCGCGGTTTCGGATACCACGATCAGCTTTTCTCCCGCGTAGCCGCCAAGTTTCGAGGCGTAAGCCTGCAGGACATATTCGCTGAACAGATTTAGATAGTCGCGCCTTTGCGCCGCGCTGGCGCGGCGCCAATAGCGGCCGAGGGAAAAACGGCCGATCAGGGTCAGATCGAACTTTTCCGCCAGCAATTTGCGGAACGCCTTTTCCCGCGCGTCCAGATTCTTGCCGTGGGACTGGAGCACCGAAACCGCCTGATGGCCGAGATTGCGAATAAAGGCTGATGCGTCACCCTGTTTGGCGATGGCGGCGTTCGAACCCGCCAGAAGGAACGCGCCGAACACGGCGATGACGAAATACCGCCGAAAACCAGGATTCGATGTCAAATTATCCGGCATTTTGGTCCGCAACCTCCATGATTTCCTTCACTGTACTGCAAATAAATCCGGTTCTCTACTCCCCCTCGGCGGCGAGATTGTCGCGAATCTTGCTCAATATACCGCGCAGCTGGGTGATTTCCTCCGGTGTCAACCCGGCGGTGGCGACGGCGTTGACTTCCAGCGCATAGGGCAGCAAATCCTTTTTCAACGCCGATCCTGTTTCGGTCAGAAAGATATTGATGGTGCGCCGGTCCTTTTCATTGCGCTGGCGGCGGATCAGGCCGTTGCGTTCCAGCAGCCGAAGCGCGCTGACGGTGGTCGGCTCGGTGGTGCCGACGCGGCGGCTGAGTTCCCGCTGGCTCAACCCTTCCTCCTCCCACAGCGCGCGCAGGAAAAACCATTGTCCCGGCGTGACCTTGTGGGGCTGCAGCCGCGCCCGCAGCGCGCGCGCGAATTGCAGATGGGTGTCGCGGACCAGGAAACCAGCGCTGTTGCGGGTTTCGGCGGCATCGTCCGGCCATGAATTATTGCTATCGTTGTCGGAAATGCCGTTCTCCTAGCACCGCCTGAATTAGGGCAGAAAATCCTTCAAATCGATATTATCGTAATTGACCGGCATCGCCTTGATGAAACGTTCCTGTTTTTCCGGTTGGCCGACCGACGGAATGGTTGCGTCGATCATGGTCTTGCCGCCGATGCGGTACATGGGGCTCATCCCCGGCACGATATCGGACACGTTGTCGAGCGACCAGATGCGGGTCTGGGGGATCACCACCACGTCGCGCGCGGCATGGACCCGCGTGGTGAGCGACCAGAAAACCTGGCGCATATCGGATGCGTCGATATCCTCGTCCACCGCGATGGCGAGCTTGGGGTGCAGATAGGGGCTCGACAAGGCCGCCATCAGCGCGGTTTTCGCCTGGCCTTCGACGCGCGGCCGCAGCTTGAGCACCACCGCCATCAACCCAGCGATGCCGAGACAGCGGACATCGAGCAGATCGAGCCCGCCTTCGACATTGCGCATATGATCCATGAGAACGGTTTCGATACAGGTGCCGGTAATCGACTGGGTATCGGTCATCGGCGCGCCGCACGGCATGCCATAGAACATCGGGTCCCTGCGGTGGGTGATCGCCTTGACCCGGAAAATCTCGGTTGAGCCCTCCATAGCATAGGTGCCGCTGGCTTCGCCGAACGGGCCCTCCGGAGTCATGCCCTCGGGCAGGATTTCGCCCTCGATCACCAGTTCGGCCTCGGCCGGGACTTCGATGTCGATGGTTTCGCATTTCACCAGGCGGATCGGATCGCCCAGTAGCGAGCCCGCGATTTTGAATTCGTCCAGCCCATAGGCCGACGTGAAGGCCGACGCGTAATAGATCGCCGGATGGGCCCCGATCACCATGGCGGCGGGCATGGGCTCGTTCCGTTCCTGATACATCTGGTAGATCCGCAGGGCATGACGCGGACAGATCAGAAACCCGGTCTGGTCCGGCGTCTGGATCTGCTGGCGGTGGATCGAGACGTTGCGAATTCCGGTTTCCGGATCCTTGATCACCGCCATGCCGGACGCGATATAGGGCGACGGATCGTTTTCCGACGTCCACATGGCGGGAATCTTGGTGAGGTCGGCGTCCCTGCCGGTAAGAATGACTTCCTTGACCGGCGCGTCGGCGGCATCCACCATCACCGGCTCCACTTCGCCCCGGATGCGGTCGACCAGAGTCGGGATCAGTTCACTTTCGTCGACGCCGATGGCGATCGACCATTTCTTGCGGTCGGTGACAATTTGGTTGCACACCGTCCAGCCGGGAAAACCCTTGAGGTTGGTGAACAGCGACGATTTGCCAAGCTGGTCGTATGTTTTCCAGCCCAGCGCCGAGAGATTTTCGTGCGGGTCGACTTCCGTATCGAAACGGGTCATTTCCCCTTGCTGTTCGAGATTGCCGACATGGCCCCTCAACGACTGGTCACGCATGAATTTACGCCCTTCTGATTTTCGTCTTTTTAATTCTTGTCCGAATCGCATTGTACACTGAAGACGCCCATGTCCCCAATGGACTCCGTCCTTAGCCACCCATACAATCCCGCTCAACGGTCGCTATGAAAGTAACCGCATTCCATGGCCGAACAGCGCGCCCAGAGAAGGCTCGTGGCGATTCTCGTCGCGGATATCGTCGGTTATTCGCGGCTGATCGAGGCCGACGAGGAAGGCACCCGGACGCGCATTCGAAGTCTGCATGCCGAGGTCATCGACCCCAGGATCACAGCTGATGGCGGACGCATCGTCAAAACCAGTGGTGACGGCATTTTGGTCGAGTTTCCGAGCGCGGTGGACGCGGTCCAAACGCGATCGCCCTTCATATCCGGGCAAATAGTGATGTTCCGTCCCCAATTCGGGCGTATAGTTTTAGCAACATTGAATTTGAGGAGGCCCAATGTCCGACAAGCTTTTGCCGACCACCGTGGTGGGCAGTTACGTGCAGCCCGACTGGCTGGTCGATAAGGAAAATCTGAGGGGGCGGCTGCCGCCGCGGGTGCGCGCCCATGAAATCTGGAAAGTGCCGCCGGACGAGCTGGCCGAAGCGCAGGACACCGCGACCCGGGCCGCTATCCACGATATGGAACAGGCCGGCATCGATATTATTTCCGACGGCGAAATCCGCCGCGAAAGCTATTCCAACCGGTTCGCCACCGCGCTGGGCGGGATCGATCTGGATAATCCGGGATCGGCGCTGGACCGCACCGGTCACGCCAACCCCGTGCCGCGCATCGCCGGGCCGATCCGGCGCGACCGCCCGGTTGAAGTCGCAGACGTGGAATTCCTGGTCGCCAATACCGGACGGCGGACCAAGATCACCATTCCCGGCCCCTTCACCATGACCCAGCAGGCGCAAAACGATCATTACAAGACCGATGAGGACGCGGCGATGGATTACGCCGCCGCCGTGAACGTGGAAATCAAGGCGCTGTTCGCCGCCGGGGTCGATGTGGTCCAGCTCGATGAGCCC
>JAYZAW010000107.1:0-9094 GCA_036339495.1 Pseudomonadota bacterium
TTTGAAACTTCAACTCGGTCTCGTAGAGATCCTTGCGCGGCAGAAACCAGCCGCGTTCGTTGTTGCGCTTGATGCCGCGCAAAAACTTGAACGCCTCGGGACCGAAACCCTGAAAATCGGGCCGGAAATCATCCGGAAAAAACAGCTTGGTGGATTTGTTCATAAAACTTCCAGATCAATCGGTCGCTGCGGAAGATATCTATATCAAATACGCCCGGCGGTTTCACCCTCGCCGGTCGCCTTGAATATGGCGACCCCGAGGCTCGGCAGCACACGATCGACATGCTGATAATGCTGCGCCATCAGCGCACCGAGCGCGTCGAGCCCGATCTTGCCTTCATGGAATTCAACGAAGAACGGATGATCCTTGGTGTGCCATTTGTTGCGCAGCGCGACCACTTCCGCCGCGGTGGTCTCGCCGATCGGATTCCTGTCCGCCATGACCCGTTTCCTTCATAAAACACAACAGGCCGGAGATACGCTCCGGCCTGTTACTTAGTGAAAGATGTTCGGCGCAACTACGATTATTTGCCGAAGATCATCTTGCGCGCCCGCTTTCTCGTGGCCTCCGGCATGGCCATGAGATCGTTGACGACCTGCTGAATCTGCTTGCCTGTGAGCGGGTTGACCAGCAATCGGCGCTTATAGGCGTCCTTGATGAAGGCCTTGTCCTTGGTGACGGCGGCAAACGCCTTGCGAAGCGGCGCCACCAGATGTTTCGGCGCGCCAGGCGGCAACACCAGGCCACGGCCGATCACGGCCGCCGAGGCAAGCATCTGGGCGACTTTCTTGTCGTCCTCGTTTGTCAGAAAATCGCGAATCCTCGGCACATTTTCGATGCCTTTTTGCCGGCTGAAGCCGCTCTGCACCAGCGCGATGGCGTATGAACTGCTACCGCCCTTGAACCAGGCCGCCTTGGCCGAGTCCCACGCCGTCCAGCCCAGCGCGACGCCCTGAACTTCGCCCTGTTCCATCGCGAACTGCATTTTGCGCGACCCGCGATAACCCACGACGATTTTCAATTTCGTGCCGAGAAGCGCGTTCAGCATACTGGGAACTAGGAATGTCGGCGAACCCTTGCCGCTGGATGCGACGATGATTTGTTTCGTCTTCAAGTCCTGCACCGTTTTGGCGCCCGCATCGCGGCGTACGGCCAAGGTGACGTTTTGGCCAAACACGCGCCCCAGCCATGTCAATTCCTTGGTCTTGAACTTGACCTTCGTCGGCCGCAGGAGTTCCGACACAATGGTCATTTCTGGCGGCATCAGCAGGTAAAGCCCGTTCTTGGGGGAGACATTGGCAAAATAATTCGTCGCCTTAAGACCGCCCGCGCCGGGCATGTGCTGCACCACCATGGTCGGGTTGCCGGGAATGACCTTGCTCAGATGAGCGGCCAACAGCAAGGATGTCCGACCGTAGGTCCCGCCCGCGCCGTAGCCGACGATGATGGTAACGGTCTTGTCTTTGTAAATTTCGGAAATATCCTGCGCAACCGCGGTCGTTGCAATCAGGCCTGCGGCGGCAGTGGCGCTCAACGCGTAAATCAAGTTCCTTCGCATAACGTCCTCCTCTGGTACGGATTTTCTCATTTCTTCTTAAACCATCCGCCACGATAGTTGAAAACGGAGCAAAGGTGAAGGATGTAGCGAGATTTTGCCGTATGCCGGCCGACCCTGTCTATGTTGAGAATTACCACGAGTCTGATTTTGAATGGCCGCGCGAATTGGATTAACGCCCGGAATTTCCCGACCTGCCTATTCCGTCGCCCTTATCGCGTCGCCGAGGGTGGTGATCAGCTCGTCGATTTGCGCTTCGGACACGATCAGCGGCGGGCACAGCGCGATGATGTCGCCGGTCTGGCGCACCATCAGGCCGCGTTCGAAACATTCCAGATAAACATCGAAGGCCCGCGCACCGGGCGCGGCCCGAGCGTCGGGCGCGCTGTCGCGGGGCTCCAGCTCGACCGCGCCGACAAGGCCGATATTGCGCAGATCGATCACATGACGTTGGCCTTTCAGCGAATGGACCGCGTCCTCGAAAATCGGCGCCATCTCCCCGGTGCGCGCGAACAGGCCTTCCTCGGCGTAGACGTTCAATGTCGCCAGTGCGGCGGCGCAGGCGAGCGGATGGGCCGAATAGGTGTAACCGTGGAACAGCTCGATCCCGGCCGGGCCTTCCATGAACGTCTTAAAAATTTCCGATGATACGGCAATGGCGGACATCGGCACCGTGCCGTTGGTCAGCCCCTTGGCCATGGTGATCATGTCGGGCTGCACGCCGAAGAATTCCGACGCGAAGGCGTCTCCGACGCGGCCGAATCCGGTGATCACTTCATCGAATATCAGCAGGATGCCGTGGCGGGTGCAGATCTCGCGCAGCCGGTCGAGATATCCCTTGGGCGGGATCAACACGCCGGTCGATCCCGCGACCGGCTCCACGATCACGGCGGCGATGGTCGATGCGTCATGCAGCGCGACCAGCCGTTCCAGATCGTCCGCCAGATGCGCGCCCCATTCCGGCTGGCCCCGGCTGTAGGCGTTTTCCGCCAGGTTATGGGTGTGGGGCAGATGATCGATCCCGGCCAGCAGCGTGCCGAACTGCTTGCGGTTGTTGGAAATGCCGCCGACCGAGGTGCCGCCGATGCCGACGCCGTGATAGCCGCGTTCGCGCCCGATCAGCCGGGTGCGCGAGGCCTCGCCGTTCTGGCGGTGATAGGCCAGTGCAATCTTTATCGCGGTATCGACCGCCTCGGAGCCCGAATTGCCGAAAAACACATGGTCGAGATCGCCGGGCAGAATTGCAGTGAGCCGGGACGCCAATTCGAACGCCTTGGGATGCGCCCACTGGAACGGCGGCGCGTAATCCAGGGTCGCGACTTCGTTTTGGACCGCCGCAACGATCCTGTCGCGACAATGGCCCGCATTGACGCACCACATGCCCGACGCGCCGTCGAGAAGCTTGCGGCCATCATCGGTGACGTAATGCATGTCCTTGGCCAAGACCACCATGCGGGGGGCGGATTTGAACTGCCGGTTGGCCGTGAACGGCATCCAGTAGGGCTCAAGGGAATTGACGTTTGTGCGACCCGTATCGGGCATGTGCCGGTCTCCAAAATATATATTCTTGCGTAAGGCTACCTTTGACGGGATGTGTTGGCTATGGCGAAACGATCAAAATTAATGTTATGACTCGCGCCGGGTTCCCAACGCCGAATTGATGGACATATGAGCAATCTGAGCGGATTTGCCGCAATACGGCGCGCCTTGGCAAACCGCAATTTCGGCATATTCACTCTCGGCAATATCCTGTCCCATGTGGGTACCTGGGTGCAGCGGCTGGCAATCGGCTGGCTGGCCTGGGAATTGACCGAATCCGGCGCCTGGCTGGGCGCGGTGGCGTTCGCCGATCTGTTCCCGACCGTGCTTCTGGCGCCGCTGGCCGGCGCGGTGGCGGATCGGATGAGCCGCAAAAACCTGATGATTGTGTCGCAGAGCTTCATGCTGCTTCAATCGGCGCTGCTGGCCGGGTTCACCCTTGCGGGGGTGATTACCATTGAAGGGATCGTTGCGCTGGCGGTGATGGGTGGGGTTGCGACATCGTTCAACCAGCCCGCGCGGCTCGCCATAATCCCCAGCCTGGTGCCGCGCGAGGATCTGGCGTCGGCGATCGGGATCAATTCGCTGATCTTCAACATGGCGCGTCTGGTGGGGCCGATGATCGCCGGCGCGCTGATTGCGCTGTACGGCGCGGGCGCGGCGTTCGTGTTCAATGCGATCAGCTATCTCGCTTTCATTATTTCACTGGCGCTGATCCGGATCGGACCCGCCACCCGGGGATCGGGCCGCACCGGCAAGAGCAAGATTACGAGTGAAATCAGAGAAGGTATCCGTTACGCCGCGCGCCATCCCGGGATCGGTCCGATGCTGGTCATTCTGACCTCGGTGTCGGTTCTGGGCCGGCCCTATATTGAATTGCTGCCGGGATTCGCCGGCGAGGTGTTCAAGGTGGATGCGACCGGTCTCGCCTGGCTGACGTCATCGGTCGGCGCGGGCGCCATGGTCGGCGCGTTCTGGCTGGCCCAGCGAGGCGCGGTGGTGGGGTTGACCCCGGTCGCCATCGCCGCCGTTGCGGTCATGGCGTCGGGTCTGATCGCCTTCGTGGCAACCGATATTCTGTGGGTCGCCCTGGCCAGCCTGATGGTCACGGGCTTCGGCATGATCATCATCGGGGTCGGCGAACAGACTCTGATCCAGAACGCGGTCGACCCGGACATGCGCGGCCGGGTGATGGGGCTGTACGGCATGATCGGGCGGGGTGCGCCGGCGCTCGGCGCCTTGGCCATGGGCGGCCTGGCGGAGTTTTTCGGATTCCAGTGGCCGGTCGCCGGCGGCGCGATATTGCTGCTGGGAATGTGGTTCTGGGCCTATCGTCGGCGCGCCATTCTCGCACAGTCGCTGGAGGCCGAGCCGGACGGGTAACACGTTATGTGATGCTGTCGGCCTCTTCAATCATGGCGATCAGGGACATGCGGCGCAGATAGTCGCGGTGGCGGACCGGGTCGGCGGCGATGGCGCGCAGATCGTCGAGCCGCGCCTTGCGCTTCACGGGATCGTTTTCCTGCAGCGTTTTCTTGTTCTGGATCGTTTGCGCCTGGACGTACTTGGTCGCCATGGGGCGGCGCTGACGGTCATAGAGATCGAACATATCCTTGCCCGCCTCGCCGCGCCAGATGCGGATCAGCTTGCTCGCCAGATTGATGCCGTCATGGATGCCGCCATTCATGCCCATGCCGCCGATCGGATTGTTGACATGCGCCGAATCGCCGGCGAGCAGGACCCGGCCCTTATAAAAGCTTGCCGCGACGCGCTGGTGGATTACATACAGGTTTCGGTGCACGATTTCATATTCAGGGATAAAGGGCAGGCATTCGGCGAAGCGCGCCTGGATCCATTCGTCGCTGGTCACAACCTCGTCGGAATCATCGGTCATGGCCGGGAACAGGCAACGCCAAATGCCGTCTTCGTCTTCCTCGCCCGGCACCTTCATCAGCGCGCACCACTGGTCGGGATGGGCGACGTAATTGCGGTAACGGTAGCCGCCGGCCGCGGCGAAATCGAACGGCGTGGCGCAGATGATAAACCGTTCCTGCCAGGTGAAGCCGGGGAATTCGATGTCCTGGGATTTGCGCACCACGCTGCGCCCGCCGTCGCAGCCGATCAGATAGCGTCCGCGATGGCGCTCCTCCTCGCCGTCCTCGTTGGTAATCGTGATCTCCACATGATCGGCGCCCTGTGCCACGTCGGTGACGGCGCAGGGCCGGCGGATGACGAAATCGGGAAACTCCCTTGCCACCTCCAGCGCGGTATGGATCGTCTTGTGCTGTTCGATCTGCAGCGCGAACGGGTACGGGGTTTCGTCCTTCAACAGATCGAAATCGAACTCGGCGACGGGCTCGTCCGTGACCCGGTCGCGGAACTGGAAGATCGGCGATCTGATGCCGCGCGCCAGGAGTTTTTCGGTCATGCCGATATCGTCCATCATGCGCAGCGTCGGCGGCTGCAACGTGGCGGCGCGATGATCGGTCGGTATTTCGGCGAGTTCATCGAACAGCTTCACCGGAACGCCGGCGCGCGCCAGATACAGTCCGGTCAGAATACCCACCGGCCCGGCGCCGGCGATCAGGACGCAGTCATCATTACTCATCGAAAATACCTTAGAATTTCAGGGCGATGCTGATGCCCTTTTTATCCCGTCCGACCATGGGCAGAAAGGAAATATTGGGATTGCTTCCGGGCCGGAACGGGCTAAGACGGTGGGTCAGGACGCCGACCAGAAAACCGATGCCCGCGCCGACCACCACGTCCGACACCCAGTGCTTGTTGTCGTTGATCCGGGAATAGGCGGCCAGCGACGCCAGCCCGTAGGCGACCGGCGGCACGATGTAGGAGCCGCGGTATTCCAGGGCGAAAACCGTCGCCACGGCGAACGCATGGGTGGCGTGGCCCGACGGGAAGGATTTATCGTCGCCCGACCAGCCGTTGAAGTTGAACGCGTCGTCGGTTTTGTTGGGGCGTTCGCGCCCGGCGATATTCTTGACGCCTTCCGTAATTCCGGCGGCGATGGCGAGGCTCTGCAACCCCAGCAGCGACGCCGCCGTCAGGCGCTTGCTGCCGGTGACGGCGCCGACCAGATAGCCGCCCGCCATGGCCGGAAACATGATCTTGGAATCGCCAAACGGCCGCGTCCAGTCGGCGAAATCGTCGGTCGTGCTGCTACGCATATCGTCCTGGGCGAAATCCTTGAGATTTTCATCGAGGAACATCATGCCCGCCACGCCGGCCCCGACCAGCGCCGCCTTGCCCCAATCGCCCCACGACCAGTCGATCGGCGAGGCGATCAGCTTGTAGGGAATCTTGACATAGTTGAACCAGTAATCGCCCTCGGTGATGTAGCCGGCGGCGCTGCGGGTCTCTTGGGCATTTTTCGCCCAACCCGGAGAGCTCGTCATCAGCACCACGGGAAGGGCGACCAAAAGCTTTTTAATGATATGCACCAACGATCCTTTCAACGCGCATCGGCCTCATCTTTGCCCCACGCCGCCGCGCTTGTCCATATGGTTACCCGCCGGAATTGCGTTTCGCGGTCGACAGATAGAGCCCGATGAACACGGCGGCGACGCCGACCATGTGATAGGTCTCGAAGGTCTCATTCAGGATCAGGATCGCGAAGCCCACGCCGAATACCGGGTTGAGATATTGCGTGATGCCGGCCAGATTGGCGCCGATCACCGGCACCGCCAGGCTCCAGCAGATATAGGCGATGAAGGACGGAAAGACGGCGGAATAGCCGATGATGAACAGATTGTTCCGGCTCAGCTCGAAACTCAGCCCGTTGGTCAGCTCCCACAGATATGGCGGCAGCATCATCAGACAGCCCCACGCGGTGATCCCGACCAGAAAGCCATAGGGGCTGAGCCCGTCCGGCTTCCATTTCAGCATCACCGTATAGAGCGACCACGAAATAAAGGCGGTGATCGCGATCAGATCGCCGATATTGAAGCTGACGCTTATCAGCAGATTCACATCGCCGCGCACCACGATCACCACCATGCCCGACAGCGCGATCACGATGCCCAGCGTCTGGCCCCGCGTCACCAGCACGCGCAGCAGGACAAACGAAAAGAAGATTGTCAGGATCGGCACCAGCCCGTTGAGCAGCGTCACATTGATCGCCGGCGTGTATTGCAGCCCGACATTATAAGGGATCGTGAACCCGACCACGCCGAGAAACCCGAACGCGATCATGATCTTCCAATGCCGCAAATGAATTGCGCGTTCCGTCCAAAGCGATTTCCCGCCAAGCGGCAAAAACAGGATCAGCGCGCATGTCCAGCGCAGGAACGACAGCGTCATCGGCGGCACGTTTCCGGCCGCCGCCCGCCCGGCGACCGAACTGCCGCCCCACGCCGCGGCGGCGAGGATCAACAGGGTGAAAGCCAGCCAGAGGGGAATGCCGGTCTCTGGGGCGGAATTGGGAGCAGGGGTGTCGGCCACGGGGTCCTCAATAGGTGAGGCCGCACTCTATGCGTCAGGAGGGATTCCGGCAAGGAAGTGGTGCTGGAAGGCGTGGGGATCGGAGCAATAGATGAATTGGTTCTATTCCCGCGCGAATACAATGAAAATGTAATGAAATTGTTGTAAAATCGGAAAATTCTAACAACTTAGCCAAGAAAGCGAAATTCGTTGAAAAAGCTCACACCGTAATTTCAGGCTTGGTTGTACAATTTAAGATTCAATGGGGAACGCCGCCGCAAACGTGGTCAAATTTCTCGTCCAGTTTTCATTTACGGGCCCGGTGCGTATTTAAAGGCAATGCGCCTCGTGGAATAGAGCCTTTACCAAAAATATTTTGCCTCGAAGAAAATCGGGATGAGGTGGTAGCTTTTCTTGACAGCCTTAGATTTCGAATTGCACTCAATTCACAAATTCGATCATTTCCTCTGCGGTCGGGTCGAATTCGTAAGATCGGAAATAATGTCGACTCAAAAGCGACTGGTGAGTTACACGGCGTTCGCCTTTTAGCTCCAATGATCCGCCCCCCACCTCAACCGCTCCAACTAAACTCCGTGAAGTGGCCGTTATTACCGACGCTGTCGTCGTCCCAGTCCAACCCGAAGGCGTGGAGGTGGCTTTTTGTGGCGTGGGCGAGCGCGAGGCGCGATCCCGCCGGGTGGGGGGCGTTGTCGAGGTAGAGCGGCTCGGTGGCGTCGGGGCGGCCGAGCGCGCCTTCGACGGCCTGGTCGACCCGGTCCGGCACGTGGAGCGTGCGGGTGAGGCCGGTTTTTTCGAACTGAATGGGGTGAAATTCGACGCCCGCGAAATCGCTTGTTAACAGCGCGTGACGGGCGGTCGGGCCGCCGACTTTTCCGGTGGCGATCTGGGTCAGGGCGTCGCGCTGATCGGAATCCGCCCGTTCGTCGATGATTACCCCCGTGGTCCAGCCGCCGTCGGCCATCGGCCCCGGGGTGCGGATCACCGAGATGAAGCTGAGTCCGTCCAGGGTGATATCGTCGAAATGCCCCTTGGTTATGCGAAAGACCCCCGCAGTCAGGCATTTCCCGTGGGTCGGACGAGCCGTCATTTGGGTGATGATGCAGGGGCACAGATAATCGCAATTGCAGGTCTCGAACCAGTCGCCCTCGATACGCCAATCCGCCATGATCTTCTCCCTTGGTGTTCGTCCGGATGGTCATGATAAGCCGAACCGCTTATCCCGACCACCTGATTTCATCGGCGTGCGACGCCGTCAGCCGTAGCGCTCGACGATGTCCGGCACGCCGGACAGGGCCTTGTGCAAATCCTCGCCGTTCATGACGGGCGTCAGTGCAACCCTGGCGTTGAGGCCGAAGAAGAAGCGTTCGACCGTATCGGCGACGCGCCATGAATCCTCCATGTCGATAACGAAGAACCCGGAGCGTTTGCCGTCGCCGGGATAGAAATACCCGGCCTCGGGCTTGAGATCCTCGAGCACCTGTCCGAATTCTTTTTCCAGCTTGCTGTTTCGAATGGCGGCGTTGCCCGCCTCAACCGGAACC
>JAYZAW010000108.1:0-12573 GCA_036339495.1 Pseudomonadota bacterium
GCAACAGTATCTATTAAAAAGTTTAATATAATTTTAATACAATTTTTATTAGATATAATACAGATTTTTTTGCATTATTTGCAATTAACTTCAATAATATCTTTTCCATAAATGGTATGGTATAAGATTAAAATTTAGGTCATTTAGAGGAATGGAAAATCGAATACGTTATTGGCGCAAACTTCGTAAGCTTACGCTTGAAAAATTGGCGGAGCCGCTCGGTACTTCGGCCGGACATCTCCACAAATGGGAAACCGGAAAAGTATCAATCACGCTCGACCGGTTGACACAGGTTGCGGATGCCTTGGGCTGTACCATCATTGATCTGGTCGAAGGTCTAGCCAAGGTCCCCGTAGTCGGCAAAGTGGGCACCGGTTCCGTCGTTCTGTCGATCGACGACTACGCCCTCGGGCAAGGGGAGCGGGAAGTACGCTGTCCCACCGGGCTCGATCCTCAACAAACCGTCGCCGTGGAAGTTGAGGGCGATTCCATGTTGCCGATAGAGGAAGGCTGGTTGCTGTTCTACACACGGAACTATGAGGGCGTGCCGGTGGAATGCATCGGCAAGCTGTGCGTGGTGCAGTTGTTCGACGACGGTCCCCGGTACGTCAAACGGCTGAAACTCGGACGCAAGCCGGGCCTTTTCAACCTCTACAGCACCAATGCGCGGGAAATGGAAGATATCGCTCTGGCATGGGCGGCGCCGGTCCTGGACGCACGGCCGCCGGACCCGGAAGAAGAGCAAGAAAAAATTCAACGCGAAAGGGCGGCCAGCTAAAACCGACACAGGCGCCTGGACGGAAATTTGTCAGGCGTCTTTCAGCTTCAGCGCCTTGGCCTGAAGCCGCTCTTTCTGCCGATTCTTGTCGATCACAAACCGAACGTGCCGCGCCTTGCCGACCTGATCGAGCGGATCGTGAACTTCGGCCTCGAACGTAATCCGACGTCCATCCGTCTCGACCACCTTTGCGGTCACGTCGACCCACGACCCCAACAGCGTCGCGCCAAGATGATCCACTTCAACGCGGGCGCCGACGGAATCTTCTCCTTCATCGAGATGCTCCAGCGTCAATAAGCGGCAGGTCTCCTCAATATCCCGAGTCATCCAAGGGGTCCCGTAGACCCTTAGCTCATCGCCCATGAAATCTATGGTCCGCTGGCGATCAATGTCGTAGCGGCAAATCGTTTCCAATCCTGCTTTCAGACTGTCCTTCACCCACTATGTCCTTTCTGACGTTGTTCCGCCAAACATCCTGCGAAGTTCGGTTTTGAGAATTTTTCCCATGGCGCTTTTCGGCATTTCATCGATGAACGCCATCCGGCGGGGAATTTTGTAACCGCCGATCCGCTCCCGGCAATGGGCAATGATTTCATCCTCGGTTGGGTTGGCGCCGGGCGCTGGAACGATAACCGCGAACAACGCTTCGCCATACTTCTCATCGGGCACCCCGACAACGGCGGCTTCATTGACGCCTGGATGCTGATACAGCGCCGCCTCGACTTCGGAGGAATAAACATTCTCCCCGCCGGTTATAATCATGTCCTTTTTCCGATCGAGCAAATACATGTTGCCGTCTTTATCGACCGAGCCGACATCACCGGTATGAAACCATCCATCGCGAAAGGCGCGTTCGTTTTCCTCGGGACGGTTAAGATAACCCTTGGTGACATTGGGACCCCGCACGACCACTTCACCGGCTTCACCGAAAGGGACCTCAATATTTTCATCGTCGACGATACGCAAGTCGATGCTGACCAATGGCCGGCCCACCGATCTTAGAATTCCGTACTCGCCTGAATCCAGCGCTTCTTGATGCCCCATGGGATCAAGGGTCGTGAGAATGGGAGACGTTTCCGTCAAACCATATCCTTGCTGAATCTCAACCCCCTTGAAACGCTCCATGGCGCGGCGGATCCATTCAACCGCCATGGGCGATGACCCATAAAACAACAGCCTGAAGCTCGACAGATCGAATTCGTCGAAATTCTCGTCCTGCAGTGTCAAAATGATCATGGTTGGCGCCATCATGGCGACGGTAATCCCGAAATCCTGTATCGCGGACAAGGCGTCTACCGGCGTGAACTGCGCCAAATATGAATGCGCCGCGCCGCATTGGGTGAAACAGGTTCCCAACAAATCGGCTGAATGAAACATCGGGGCTAGATGAAAATAAACATCGTCCGACCGAATACCCATGGGATGGGTGACCTGCATACCGTTGGAGAACACGTTTCCATGTGACAGACGGACGCCCTTGCTGCGTCCCGTGGTGCCGCCGGTATATAACAGGATCGCGTCATCATCTTCGGCGCTGGGATGAAAATCGATAGGCTGCGTCGACGCGAGCAAAGCCTCATATTGCGGCCATTCGACATCCGCGTTCTCGGGCGCAACATACAAAATGCGGTCACGCCATTGCGCCAGTTCATCAAAGGCGATCAACCCTATCAGCGCGTCTTCGACAATCAGAAACTTGCAGTCGGCATCTTCCAATATGAATCGTATCTCCGGCGCGGCCAGACGATAATTTACCGGCACGGGAATAGCGCCCATCCAATAGCCTGCGTGAATCAATTCGGCGTGGCGGAACGTATTGCGGCATAAAATTGCATAGCGATCGCCTTGGCGGACTCCAAGCCCGCGCAGGATTCCAGCAACCCGGGTGACGCGTTCAAAGAATTCCGACCAGGTGAACTCGCCTTCCCGGTCGATAATTGCTCGACGCGCGCCGAATAGCCGCTGCGCCCGCTCAAGGGCTGAGACCATTGTCAACATTACGTTTGATCCATTCGCAACAATAAATGAACTATCGTGCTCAATGTTAGCGCATCAATCATGTGACGCAAGCCGTAGGCGGCAAGGACCGGATGTTACTGGCCGGCACGCCGTTTCCCGGTTTCGGCGGCATCAAATTCTAGAGTGTCCGGATCGCAAATAACGCCATAATCCCGTTCCGCCGAACCGGTCGAAACATATCCGTGGCGCACGTCCCGCATGACGATTTCGGCCGGCCGTTTGAAAGCCGGGCCAAAACCGCCGCCACCGCCGGATCGCATGGCGAATGCGTCGCCGGGACCCAGACGAGCGGTCAGCATTTTGGCATTGGGAAAATCTTCTCTCCACTCGCCGTCATGCCGCACGGACACCGAATTGCCCGCCGCCGCGCCGCCGCCATCCAACCCCCAGGGTGCACAATGAACCCGGTCAATCTGTGTGTTGACCGTGATATTGCTCCGCGCCCGCACGACACTTTCGATCCCGAGACCGCCGCGCTGACGCCCGGGGCCGCCCGAATCCTGCCGTAGGCCATGGGACTCGACCAGAATCGGGAATTTGGCTTCGAGCTGCTCGACGGGGCCGTTGTGGGTATCGCCATCGTTCAAACAGACCGTCGCGCTGACGCCGTCCTCACGGCGTTTCGCGCCCCAGCCACCACCGGTGGGGCCGACAAATGCGATAAAAAATTCGGACGTCGCGGGATTAATGCCATTGAACATGGAAATCACGAGATCCGCATGATGGCCGGCAATGACTTGGTCGGGAATGGCAGTGGATAGCGCCTTGAATGCCGTGTCGACAATAGTCATGGGAAAAGTCATCCACCAGCGCATTGGCGCCGGTTTTACGGCGCTGACGACCCGCCCCATGGGAACGATGGTTTTGAGGTTTCGAAAAGAACCGTCATTGATAGGGTAGTCAGTGGGAGACGTCAGGCATTTAAAAGCGACCTGCGCGCACGCGTGACCCGTGGTGACGCCTGAATTATAGAAACCCCGGACCTGTTTGCTGACATCAGTCAAATCCACTGTCATCTCGTCGCCATGAACCTCAATCCGAACGTGGATCGGGATTCGCTCACTGACATTTACGCCGTCGTCATCCATAAAGGATTCGGCTTCATAAACCCCGTCTGGGATGGCCAATGTTCGCAGACGCGCCGCAGCCTCGGATTGATCCATGATGGCGGAGATCGCTGCTAAAACATCCTGACGACCATAGCGCCGGATCAACTCCAGAAAACGCCGTTCGCCGGTGGTTATTGCGGTGATCTGGGCCCTCAAATCACCCATGGCGCGGTCCGGCAGGCGAACATTCATCTGGATGATATCCAGCAAATCCTGATTCACCACTCCGCCATTTCGATATTTCAGGATGGGAATCTGAAGACCTTCAGAAAATATATCAGTGGTCATGCCGTCAAGCTTGCCGCCGATATCGGGCCAGTGCGCCATGCAGCAAGCGAACCCCACCAGCTCATCACTTTCAAAAATCGGCATGCTGAAAGTCATATGGTTCAGGTGGCTGCCGGTGATATAGGCGTCGTTGGTCAGTAGGATATCGCCCGGATGAATATTCTCCGGACCAAAATGGGCAAGCTTGGCCTTTATGGTTTCGGCCATGCCCCGGATGAACATGGGTAGACCCAACCCGATGGAAACCGTTTCGCCCTTGGCGGTGAACAGACCAACGGTGAAATCCAGCGCCTCGTAAATAATCATGGTGTAGGCCGTACGCATGAGGTTGGTTTTCATTTCCTCGGTCACGGCGAGGACGCCATTGCGCACAATTTCCGTCACCACGGGATCAAGCTGTGCGGCGGAATCTTTCGAAATGCCCAAATTTTTCATTCGGTTTCAGCCAGATATTTCGGGTTCGATTCCCCGAGTTTGGACAGTGTGACGCGCCGCAGCAAGTGAAGCGCAATCTCATGATCCGGCCCAGATTTGTTGTATTTGCCGATACGCAGCCCGGCGGCGAATTGGCGGTTAAGATCCAGCAGGGTGATATCTTCCGAATCATCCGTTCCAAGCAAATCTTTCAGCGAATTTCGTTCTTCAATTTCCGCCTCATCGCTATTTTCAAACTCGCGAATGGCAATGCCCATTGCGGCCGCGACCATCAGCGCGCTGTATTTGTATTCGGGCGGCAAGGCCGGCAGCAACTCCTCGAACAAACGAGCTCGCGCAATTTCGAGGAGCTCGGCGCTGTTCGGTCGGTCTCGCATTACATCACCCCGGTCAGCACGAGGATTTCATATTCAAGTTCCGCTAGACGGCGGCCAATCAGCGCCATGTCGAGGCTCGGCTCTTCTCCCGACCGGTGCCGCGCGCATTGATGCAGCGCCACGATCGCCCAGCGCACATGCGCCATGACTTCCCAATAGGGAATGATGTCGCGATCAATCTTTCGACCGGAAATTTCTTCATAGGCATCGAAAAAAACAGCGCGATCCGCAATCCCACCTGCTTCAAAAGAGCTGCCGAACCGCCAGCATTTTGCGCAAAACCACGCCAGGTCCTCGTGCGGATCGCTCCAACCGGCGAATTCCCAGTCCAGAATTCCCGTTAACGCCTCTCCATCGACCATGTAATTTCCGGTCCGAAAATCGTGATGGACGAGAACCGTTTCATGACTGTTCGGTGCGTTGACTTCAAGCCAGCGCAGGCCCCATTCGAGAACCGGATGGGGTTCGGACTCCATGTCGAGATAGGCGCGATATTTGGCAATAGAATCCTGAGCCGGGCTGTCTAGTGGGTGCTCCAGAAAATGTAAATCTTCACGTGGCGGCGTAATAGTATGAATCTTTGCCAATTCCTCGCCAAGTCGTTGTGCAAGATCGATATGCGGGGCATTACGCACCACGCGGGAGCCTAGCGCTTCCCCTTCAATCCGACGCATTAGATAGAATGGCCGCCCGGTCACTACCGTATCGCCGCAATACCACAGGGGTTCGGGAACGGTTGCGCCAACCTTATAAGCGGCCGACAACATCGCAAATTGCTGGCCGAGCGGCCGTGTTTCGGGAACAGACGACAGCGCTTCGGTCCGCAAGACCAACGCATGCACGCCGGATAATTGCCCACCAACCAGCTCAACATCGAGCGCCCGGTTCTCCTGAATAGCGCCGCCTACCAGCAAATCATTCCGTTCGATTCGCGCCTCATCCGCGCCGGATTGAGCCGCAATGAAATGCGCCAGCCTTCGATTAACGTCGTCGCCGGTCAATCCCAACTCCAAAAATCAATGCCATCATTTAGCAGAAATCGCGCCAGAACCATTTTGTGTGTTTCCGACGCCCCATCCACAAGACGCGCCTGACGGGCGTAGCGATACATCCATTCAAGCGGCGTATCCTTGGAATATCCCCGCGCGCCGAGCAATTGAATAGCGGTATCGATTGCCTTGTGAAGAGCATCGGCGACAACGATCTTCGCCATGGACACTTCCTTACGGGCAAAATCGCCGCTATCAAGTTTTGCCGCCGCCCGCATCGTCAATAACCGCCCGATATCGATCTGCATGGCGGCCTCGCCCAGCATCCACTGAACGCCCTCATGGTCGGCGAGTTTAGAGCCGAAACTTTCCCGTTCGCCGATATACTCGAAACATTCCTCCAAGGCGCGCTTGGCCATTCCGGTCCAGCGCATGCAATGGGTCAAGCGGGCGGTGCCGAGCCTGATCTGTGTCGCCTTCAACCCGTCGCCGACGTCCATCAGCCGGTTCTCGTCCTTGATTTCCAGACCATCAAACAGAATTTCGCAGTGCCCGCCATGTTCTTCGGGCCCCATGATCGGAATACGCCGCTTGATTTCCCAACCGGGTTGATCGGCATCGAACAGAAAAGCAGTCAGCCCCTTGCGCGGATCGTCAGACGTCTTTGCCATCAGGATGAAATGCTGCGCCACACCCGCGCCGGTAATGAACCATTTATGCCCGTTGATGATCCAGCTATCGCCCTTGCGGGTCGCCGTGGTCAGCATGGCCGAGGGGTCCGAACCCGACCCGGGCATGGGTTCGGTCATCACGAAAGACGACCGAACCTTGCCGTCGATGATGGGTTGCAGCCAGCGTTCCTTCTGGGCTTCGGTCCCGACCCGGTTCAGAAGGATCATGTTGCCGTCATCGGGCGCGGCGGAATTGAAACAGACCGGCCCAAAGATCGATCGTCCCATTTCTTCGTAACACGCCGCCATCCCGACGATGGACAGCCCCTGCCCGCCTCGTTCTTTTGGCATTTGCAGCGCCCAGAGCCCGGCCTGGCGCGCTTTTTCACGCAGCGGGGCGAGGACGTCGTCGCGGATATTTTCGTGTTTGTCCATATTCGCCGGATCGGCTTCAACCGGGCGGATATGGACTGACACAAAATCCCGCACCCGGAGACGGTATTCTTTAATTTCCGGCGACAGGGTGAAATCCATAACAGCGCTCCCACATTCAGCTTGTTATTGAAGCTATTTATAGCGTGCTCAAGGTCATGCCGCCATCGACGGTGACCACGCTGCCGGTCATATATGCGCCGGCCTTGGAACACAGCAGCAGCAAAGCCCCATCAAGGTCGCCGGGTTGAGCGAAGCGGCGCTGGGGAATGCGTTTCTTCAGATGGTCACCGGTGGGGCCTGACAGCAGATCGCGATTAAGATCAGTTTCGACATAGCCCGGAGCAATCGCATTAACGCGAATTTTATGGCGCGCGAGTTCGAGCGCCAATGTGCGTGTCAGATGAACAAGCCCTGCCTTTGATGCCGCGTAGCCATGCACGCGCGGCGTCGCGGTGAGCCCAAGGACAGAGGCGATATTGATCATCTTACCTTCGGTTTCTTTAGCAATCATAAGCCGGGCGGTCTCGCGCGCCATCATCCATGCGCCCTTGAGATTCGTATCGAGAACCTGGTCCCAATCTTCTTCGCTGGTTTCCAACAACGGTTTGTCGACCGCCAAACCCGCGTTGTTGATCAGAATTGTGACCGGTCCCAATTCGGTCGCGGCCCGATCGACCGCTGAAACAACGCTTGCGCTATTGGTGACATCAAGTTCGACCGGCAAGGCGATCCCGCCGGACGACTTGATTTCATCCGCCAGCGCATCGAGCTGATCGCGCCGTCTTGCGCATACGGCAACCTTTGCCCCGGAAGCCGCGAGCAGTTTCGCAAAATGGCGGCCGAGACCGCTGGACGCTCCGGTAACAATCGCGACCTCGTTTTCGATGGAAAAATCCGCTGACATCGTTTATCAAAGCACGTCGCGCAAGGCGTCAAGGGTTTCATTGGGGCGCTCCACCAGCATCATGTGGCCGCAACCCTCCAGCACGACCGTCCGCGCATCGGCAATATCCGCGGCCAACGCATGCCCGCCTTTTTGCGGAGTCATGAGGTCACGCGATCCAAGCAGAACCAAGGTCGGACAAGTTACCTGCCGCGCCATTGATGGCGCGTCTTCATAGACGTCGCAGGCGGCCAGGTCATTCCAGAGAACCCCGTCGGGTATTCGTTCCAAAAGCTGCGTGCCGCCCCCCGTCATCCAAACTCCTGGGACAAGATTACCCCCGACTTGCGACTCCGGACTAAATCCCCAGGTGGTAATCAAGTCGATGGCGAGACGATCATTGCGTCGGGCCGCGGCCAGCAATTCGGGGTGGACGCCGATTTTAGTGGCAATCCCGAGCAAACCCAGCGATTTGACTTTGTCGGGCATCCTCGCCGCCGCCGCGAGTGCGACGAGCGCGCCCATGCTGTGCCCGGCGATGGATAACTCACCAAACGAAAATGCTTCAACCACCCGCTGGAGCCAATCCACCATCGCTTCCACCGTGGCGGGCGCCTTTCCGCCGGATCGTCCATGCCCGGGCAAATCGACCGCCAGCGATGATCGGCCGTGATACGCGAAGTAGCGCGCCGGCATCTGCCATACGGAATGATCATTCCCGGCGCCATGCACAAACAGGATTGTCGGCAAGGAAGGATCGAAGTCGCGCCCGCCGGTGTTGGCGAAAACGATATGGCCGTCTATTTCAAACTCCAATAGTTTTACTCCGCTCGACGAGG
The DNA here is from genome assembly GCA_036339495.1 of Pseudomonadota bacterium. Lineage (GTDB taxonomy): Bacteria > Pseudomonadota > Alphaproteobacteria > MPNO01 > MPNO01 > CALGIA01. The sequence goes on from JAYZAW010000108.1 coordinate 8,824, forward strand.
CTTCGCGGCGCGAACCGCGCTGCGCAAGGCCTGATCGAGGTCCTCAACCAGATCATCGGAGTCTTCAAGCCCGACCGACAGCCGCACCAATCCTTCGCCGATCCCGGCGGCCGTCAATGCCGCCGCTTCCATTTGCTGATGCGTTGTGCTGGCCGGATGGATTACCAGGGATTTTGCGTCGCCCACATTGGCCAGATGGGAAAATAGTTTCAGACGTTCTATGAATCCCCGACCGACGTCACGGCCTCCATGGATTTCGAAACTGAACACGGCGCCGCAACCTTTCGGCAGAATTTCGCCGGCCAATTCATGGTCGGGATGACCGGCGAGTTCGGGATAGCTGACGGAACCGACATCGTCATGATTGTCCAGAAATGCAACGATCTTTCGGGTATTTTCCATATGGCGCGTCATCCGCACGGGCAACGTTTCGACGCCCTGCAACAGATAGAATGCGTTGGCGGGACTCATGCAGGCGCCGAAATCCCGCAACCCCTCGGCGCGCGCGCGCATGATAAAGGCCGCGGGGCCAAACTCCTCGGCGAAATCCAGTCCGTGATATCCGGCGTAGGGCTCTGTCAGGGTTGTAAACTTGCCGGACCCTTCCCAATCAAATCCACCGCTATCGATCAACGCGCCGCCGATGGCGATGTCGTGGCCACCAAGAAACTTGGTTACCGAATGCATGATGATATCAGCGCCATGTTCAAACGGGCGGAACAAATATGGCGTGGCGAAAGTGTTGTCGATCATCACGGGAATGCCCGCTTCATGGGCAATTTTCGAAATCACGGGCAAATTCATGATTTCCAGGCCGGGATTGCCGAGGGTTTCACCGAAGATCAGCCTAGTTTCGGGACGAATCGCTGCGCTGAACGCGTCCGGGTCTCGCGGATCGACAAAGCTGGTTTCGATGCCGAAGCGCGGAAAGGTGTGGGTGAATATGTTGTGGCTGCCGCCATAGATCGAGGCGGATGAAACGATATGCCCGCCGGCGCCCATTAAAGTCGCAATCCCGAGATGGAGCGCCGCCTGCCCGCTGGCGGTAACAACCGTTCCGATCCCACCCTCAAGCGCCGCCAGGCGTTCTTCGAGTACGCTATTGGTCGGGTTTGAAATACGGCTGTATATGTGCCCGGCCCGTTCCAGATTGAACAATGACGCTGCAAATTCCGTATCCGGAAACACATAAGAGGTCGATTGATAAATCGGCACGGCGCGCGCGCCGGTCACCGGGTCCGGTTGCTGCCCGGCGTGGAGACTCAGAGTATCGAACTTCGGTAGTTTCGGTTCAACCATTCGGCCCCATTGGTCCTGCGAATTGTTTCACATAAAGAATAACCCGGATCATCGGCGCGGACCATGCATTCGCGGCATATCGTTGCCACTTGTGTCAGGTGACGATACTCTATTATCCGCGCGCGACATCTTATCGATCAAAAAGGGGGAGATGGCCATGGAAGGCCTGATGATGGGGACGGAGTTACTGATTTCGTCGCTGATCAGGAATGCGGACAGAAACCATGGAATGACGGAGATCGTCACCCGAACGGTTGAAGGCCCGCTTCACAGATATACCTATCACGACGCCCACAGGCGGTCGCGACAACTTGCAAATGCCCTGGGGTCGTTGGGCATTAAACATGGCGACAGATGCGCGACGTTGGCATGGAACACATACCGGCATTTCGAGGTCTACTACGCGGTATCGGGGATGGGCGCAATTTGCCATACGGTCAATCCGCGGCTTTTCCCGCCGCAGATTTCATTCATCCTCAACCATGCGTCAGACCGCTGCATATTCGTGGACTTGACCTTCGTGCCACTCCTTGAGGAGATGGCCGACAAACTCAAACATGTCGAAGCGATCATCATCATGACCGATGATGATCATATGCCGAAGACCAGTTTACCCAACGTGTATTGCTATGAGTCGCTGATCAACGGCCACTCAGACGATTATGATTGGCCTGAGTTCGACGAAAATACGGCGTCGTCGCTGTGTTACACTTCAGGCACCACGGGGGATCCCAAGGGCGTCCTCTATAGCCATCGCTCTACCCTGATCCACGCGTTTCGCGGCGCTTTGCCGGATTGCTTCAATCTGTCGGCGTACGATGCGGTGCTCCCAGTGGTTCCCATGTTCCACGTCGTTGCCTGGGGTTTACCCTATGTCACCGCCATGGTCGGCTGCAAGCTCGTGTTTCCCGGTCCGGCGATGGACGGCGCCAGTCTTCAGGAATTGATGGCGAGCGAAAAAGTAAGCTTCTCCGCCGGTGTTCCAACCATATGGCTCGGCCTGCTTCAATATCTCGAGGAAACCGGCAAGAGTATCGACGCGCTGAAACGCGTGGTTATAGGCGGCTCCGCGACGCCTAGATCCATGATCCGGGACTTCGCGGAGAAACACGACACGGAAGTCCTGCATGCCTGGGGGATGACGGAAATGTCGCCGATCGGCACCCTCAACCGCCCCAAATACGGCGTGGAAGACGAGCCCCCTGAACAAATGTACGACCGGCAAATCAAACAGGGGCGCGAAGTATTTGGCGCGGAGATGAAAATCGTCGACGATGATGACCTGACGCTCCCCAATGACGGAAAGGCGTTTGGAACGCTGAAAGTGCGGGGACCTTCTGTTTGCAGCGCCTATTACATGGAACAACGGTCCGACGCCCATGACGATAACGGCTGGTTCGCGACCGGCGATGTCGCGACGATCGATCCGGACGGATATATGCACATCACCGACCGGAGCAAGGATGTCATCAAATCCGGCGGTGAGTGGATCAGTTCGATTGAATTGGAAAATATTGCGGTCGGCCACCCGGATGTCACGGAGGCCGCGACGATTGGCGTGCATCATCCGAAATGGGATGAACGACCCTTGCTTTTGGTGGTGGCGCGCGACGGCGGCGATTTGACCCGGGATAATATGCTGCAATATTTCGACGGCAAAGTCGCGAAGTGGTGGATTCCAGACGATGTCGTCTTCGTCGACGAATTACCCCATACCGCCACGGGTAAGCTTTTGAAAATCAAGCTTCGTGAAGAATTCAAGGATTATGTCCTTCCCACCGCAGAACCAAGCTGATCAGGGAAAAGCCAATGCACAACGTTCATTTGCCACAGAACATCATCAACCGCTTAATCATGAAACGCGGGAAGGTCGAAATTTTCGACAGTCTTGATCCCGCGCACACGGCGCTGGTGGTCATCGACATGCAAAATGCATTTGTCGCCCAGGGCGCCACGCTGGAAGTGCCCGTCGCCCGTGACATCGTGCCCAATATAAACGAACTCACGGCGGCCAGCCGGGAAACCGGCGCTGCGGTCGTCTGGGTTAGAATTACTGTGGCTAAATCCGGACCAAACGCATTTTTGGTCTATCACCAAAATTTCTTTTCACCCGACAAAGCCGCCAGGCATCAGGCTGCGCTCGCGGAGGGGACGGAGTCGAACGCGCTATACGCGGAATTGGATATCGAAGCGGACGACATTATTCTCGACAAAAACCGGTTCAGCGCCATGGTCGGCGATTCGTCCGAATTGGAAAATGTTCTTCGCGCCCGCGGGATCGACACCATTGTCATCACGGGGACGCTCAGCAACATCTGCTGCGAAGCAACCGTGCGGGACGCCATGATGCTGGGTTTCAAAGTGGTGTTTGTTTCCGATGGCAATGCTGCGTTGAGCGACGAAGAGCATCTTGCGTCCATGGTTACCATTGCGCAAGGATTCGGAGACGTT
>JAYZAW010000109.1:0-3669 GCA_036339495.1 Pseudomonadota bacterium
ATCCAATTCCGCCTTTTGTTCCTCGAAGCCGACTAACTGCCGGCGACAGTAAGGTCACCAGTGACCCCGGTAGAACATGATGATCTTGTATTTGGCATCCATGTCCTCCGGGACGTTCATGGTTCCGCCGCCGACGAGATCAATCGCCAGCGAGGGAAACACATCACCGGCGTCAAGTTTGTCCGCCATGATTTTGTTTATCCCAATGAAATGTCCGGCCGGGAGTCGGCCGAAGCGACGCGACATTTGGCCGCATTCTGCCAAATTTTGCAAGGGGCTCGTCCCGAAATTCACCGAAGTCGCGATCTCTCCATGCAATAGCGCCATCCCGAACAAGAGGCAAACCATGCTTGCCGGCGCCGACAATATTCGCTCCCGTGCTTTTTCGCCGGCGCCTGGCGGGGCCGATCCCCGGCTGTAACCGGCGGTCCCATTCCTTTATACTGAGCCGGGAATTCTGGGCTCACGGAGAATAATTAAATGGATATCAGCAATCATTCGGCGTTGATCACGGGGGGCGCATCGGGTCTCGGCGGCGCCACGGCACGCGCATTGGCTGCCTCCGGCGCAAAAGTCGCAATTTTGGATCTTAACGAGGAAGCCGGCCAGGCGATGGCGAGCGAGCTCGGCGGCATCGCGCTGCCTTGTGACGTGACCGACCCGGCGGCGGCCGAAGCGGCCATCGCGCGGACCCGCAATGAAATCGGCGCGCCGCGCAGCGTGGTGAACTGCGCCGGCATCGGCGTGGCGGAACGGATCGTCGGGCGCGAAGGGCCGATGGAGCTGGATCACTTCGCGCGCGTGATCAATATTAATCTGATCGGTAGTTTCAATATCATGCGTCTGGCCGCCGCCGAGATGATCAAGCTCGACGCGCTCGATACCGAGGAACGCGGCGTGATCATCAACACGGCGTCGGTGGCCGCATTCGACGGCCAGATCGGTCAGGCGGCTTATGCCGCGTCCAAGGGCGGTATTGCCGCGCTGACCCTGCCGGCGGCGCGCGAATTCGGCCGTTTCGGGGTGCGGGTCATGACCATTGCGCCCGGCATCTTGCTGACTCCCATGTTCGACATCCTGCCGGACGCCGCGCGCGACGCACTGGTCGCCATAACCGTGTTCCCGCAACGCCTGGGTCATGCCGAGGAATACGCCAAGATGGCGCTGGCGATCGTCGACAATCCGTTGCTCAACGGCGAAACCATCCGCCTCGACGGCGCGATCCGCATGCCGCCCCGGTAAAGCGAACCATGGCCGATGCTCCCTTCGCCGATACCCCGCTGGCCACGCCGGCGGTGATCGCCACGCCGATCGACGGCGGCGGGTGGCATTTGCGCTCGCCGGACAAGCTGCCGGAATATCCGGATCATCTGATTGTGTGTCTCAGGCGTTGGGCGGCGGAGGCACCGGACCGGGATTTTCTGGCCGAACGCGACGATTCGGGCGAATGGCGGCGCATTACTTTCGGCGAAACCGCGCGGCTGTCGGCCAATATCGCCCAGGCGCTGATCGACGAAGGATACGGTCCAGACCGGCCAATCGCGATCCTGTCGGATAATTCGATCGATTTCGCGCTGCTGCATTTGGCGGCCATGCATGTCGGTGTGCCAATCATGCCGGTATCGCCGGCCTATTCCCTGATGTCGTCCGATCATGTCAAGCTCAAGGGGGTCATCGAGCACCATGACCCCAGCGTGATTTTCGTGCAGAACCCGGCTCCGTTCGAGAAGGCGCTGGCGGCAATCAATCATTCCCGCGCGACGCTGTTGACCGGTGAAGATCTCAATGACTGGAAGGCCCGCGAGGCGGGGCCGGAACTCGAAGCCCGTCTCGCCGTGATCACGCCGGACACGGTGGCGAAAATATTGTTGACCTCGGGGTCGACCGGCCAGCCCAAGGGCGTCATCACCACCCAGCGCATGCTGTGCTCCAACCAGGCGATGATGGCCTATTCCTGGCCGTTCATGGAGCGTAAGCCGCCGGTATTGGTCGATTGGCTGCCATGGAACCATACCTTCGGCGGCAGTTTCTGTTTTAACGCCATGCTGTATCACGGCGGCACGCTCTATATTGATGAAGGCCGGCCCGCGCCGGGCCGCCTGGAGCCAAGCTTGCGCAATCTCGCCGATGCGGCGCCGACGATCTATCTCAACGTGCCGCGCGGCTATGATTTGGTGATCCCGGAACTTGAGGCCGACCCGGATTTGCGCGACGCGGTCTTCCGCAATCTCGAAATGCTGTTTTTCGCCGCCGCCGCGCTGCCGCAAAACTTGCGCGACCGGCTGGAGGCCTTGTCGGTTGCCGCGCTCGGCGTCCGTCTGCCGATCACGTCGTCGCTCGGCTCCACCGAGACCGCGCCCGGCGCGACCTACATGACGTGGGATTCCGATGTTTGGGGCAATGTCGGCCTGCCGATGCCGGGCACCGAACTCAAACTCGCGCCCAATGACGACAAGCTGGAAGCCCGGTTCAAGGGGCCCCATATCACGCCCGGCTATTACAAGGAGCCCGAACTCACCGCCAAGGCGTTTGACGAGGAAGGCTTTTTCCGGATCGGCGACGCGATGCGGTTTCTCGATCCGGACGACCCGGCCAAGGGATTGCTGTTCGACGGGCGGGTGGCGGAAAATTTCAAGCTGATGACCGGCACCTGGGTTCATCCCGGCACGCTGCGCCTGGCCGTGATAGACGCCGCCGAACCCGTCATTCTGGACGCGGTGATCACCGGCCCGGACCGCACTGAAGTCGGGCTGATCGTTTTCCCCAACCCCGGCGCCTGCCGCGCCCTGTGCCCCGACGCGCCGGAAGACGAAGCGCTGGAGGACATGGTGCTGCGCCCGCAAATCCGCGCCCGGCTTGCCGACGGCCTCGCCACCCATAACCACGACAACCCGGGAAGCTCGACCCGCATCGCGCGCGCGGTGATCACCTGCGTGCCGACCGTGATCGACGCCGGCGAGGTCACCGACAAGGGCTACATCAACCAGCGCGCCGTGCTGGCGCATCGGGCCGAACTCGTGGAACGGCTGTATGCCGGGGAGGGGGCGGACATTATCGTGATTTAATGTCGAGCGTTGCCGGTGCCGAGCTATCAAATTTGGATGGGCCGGCGGACATATGCCTGATCCCGGGCATCCATAAAATCATGATAAGGCCGGTAATTACCCATTTTATCGCTCGGCTATTCAGTCACGCGGAATCAATGTCCTCTTTCACCCTATTTATCTCGGTGTTGCCTTGGAAGCGGAATTACGCGTCGACGTCCAGTAAAGCGCCGTTAACGAATGCAGCACGCTCCGAACAAAGAAAGACGATGGACTCTGCTATCTCCTCTGTGGTGCCCGGCCAGCCCATTGGGATTACGCCAATCGAGCGGCTGATTGCCTCCTCTTTACTATTTCCAATCAGCTTCATACGCTGTTGAAGCAGGTATCGCCAGCGCGATGTGTCGGTTGCTGCGGGGTTTACCGCATTGACGGTGACCCCGTCTGGCCCGCAATCCTCGCCAATGCCTTGGTGAAATGGAGAAGCGCAGCGACGTAAGCTCCAAGAATGTAGCCAGCCATGGTTTGACCCCGCCTAGCCCGGCAACGTTGACGATGCGGTCCCAATTTTGCGCCCTCATGTCTGGAAGCAGCGCTTGGGTAGTGCGGATATAACCCATCACCT
>JAYZAW010000110.1:0-3877 GCA_036339495.1 Pseudomonadota bacterium
ACACTTTCTTTCACATGATGAGGAACATTTCCCAAGAAATCAAGGGTTTATTTGGAAGTTTCACACAACTTTCATACTAAAATATTCAATTATTACAATGACTTAGGGGTCAATAACTATTCCCACTCAATTGTCCCCGGCGGTTTGGACGTAACGTCGTACACCACCCGATTAATGCCCCGGACTTCGTTGATGATGCGGGTTGCGACCGCGGCCAAAAATGCATGATCGAACGGGTAGGACTCGGCCGTCATGCCGTCGGTCGAGGTCACGGCGCGCAGGGCGCAGACATATTCGTAGGACCTCTCGTCCCCCATCACGCCGACGGTGCGGACCGGCAGCAGGATCGCGAAGGCCTGCCAGATCTCATCATAGAGCCCGGCCTTGCGAATTTCCTCGATATAGATCACGTCGGCGCGGCGCAGAATGTCGGCTTTCTCCACGGTGATTTCGCCGGGAATGCGGATCGCCAGCCCCGGTCCCGGAAACGGATGGCGTCCGACCATGGTCGCGGGCAGGCCGAGCTCGCGGCCGAGCTCGCGGACCTCGTCCTTGAACAGCTCGCGCAGTGGTTCGACCAGATCGAGCTTCATGCGGTCCGGTAATCCGCCCACATTGTGATGGGATTTGATGGTAACGCTGGGGCCGCCGATGAAAGACACGGATTCGATCACGTCCGGATAAAGCGTCCCCTGGGCCAGGAAATCCGCGCCGCCGATCTTGGCGGCCTCTTCATCGAACACGTCGATAAAGGTCGCGCCGATGATCTTACGCTTTTGTTCCGGGTCGGTGACGCCGGCCAGCTTGCCTAGGAACAGATCACCGGCATCGCGATGCACCAGGGCGATATTGTAATGCCCCCGGAACAGCTCGACCACCTGGTCGCCCTCGGCCTCGCGCATCAATCCGGTATCGACGAACACGCAGGTCAGCTGATCGCCGATCGCTTCGTGCAGCAGCGCGGCCACCACCGACGAATCCACCCCGCCCGACAGGCCGCAGATCACGCGCCCCTTGCCGACCTGTTCGCGCACCCGGGCAATCGCCTGATCGCGATAGGCCGCCATGGTCCAGTCGCCGGAACATTCGGCCACCTTATGGGTAAAATTGCGCAGCAGCGCAGTCCCTTGCGGCGTGTGAACCACTTCAGGGTGGAACTGCACGCCGTAAAAGCGGCGGTCGTCGTCGGCGATGGCCGCAAACGGCGCACCGTCGCTGAAGCCCACCGGACGAAACCCGTCCGGCAGGCTGACCACCCGGTCGCCGTGGCTCATCCAGACCTGTTCCCGGTCGCCCGGCTTCCAGAGTCCGTCGAACAGTTTGCAATCGTCGCCGACATCCAGAAAGGCGCGGCCGAATTCGCGGTGATCGGACGATTCGACCTCGCCGCCCAGCAAATCGCACATGGTCTGTTGGCCATAGCAGATGCCAAGCACCGGGACGCCGAGATCGAACACCAGGCGCGGCGCAACCGGGGCCATTTCCAATGTGACCGAGGAGGGGCCGCCGGACAGGATGATGGCGGCGGCGGCAAAGCCGGATATGGCATCGTCGCCCACATTGAACGGCATGATTTCGCAATAGACGCCGCTTTCGCGGACCCGCCGGGCGATCAGTTGGGTAACCTGGGATCCAAAATCGAGAATGAGAACTCTGTCGGCGCGCTGGGTCACTAGTCGGATTTTCCCAGTTCGATCAATTCGCGGATGTCTTCCCAGCCATAGGCCACTTCTTCGATCTCGGCGCCGCCCATGGAGCCGCTGCGCCGGGCGATCCATTTGCCGCCGAGCGCTTCGTAGAAATAGCGCGCGGGGTTGCCGTCCAGCATCCAAACCACAAGGGATCCGTCGGACCGCGCGGCCAGCCGTTCCGACAGGCTGAGAAACAGCCCCTTGCCGATGCCGAGCCCGTGATATTCATCGCGCAGATATAGCGTGAAAATTTCGATGTCATGGGACAATCCGCGGCCCCGCGACGCGCCGCCGCCGGCGAACCCGATCACGCCGTGTTCAGGATGCTCCGCCACATAAACCAGATGATCCTGACGGCGGCCGGACAGCGATCGGCGCCACCAGCGAACCTCTCGGTTGGCCGCGTCGAGCCGCAACAGCACGTCATCGGGCAGCAGCCCCGCATAGGTATTGCGCCAACTATCGACATAAATCTCCGCGATCGCCATCGCGTCGTCGAGTGTGGCTGGGCGGAACACGGTCATGACCCTAGTCCGACTGCCGGTAATTGGGCGCTTCGCGCATGATCGCCACGTCATGGACATGGCTTTCGCGCAATCCCGATGAGGTGGTCCGGCGGAACCGGCAATTGGCCTGCATGTCGGCGATCGTGCCGTTGCCGGTATAGCCCATGGAGGCGCGCAGGCCGCCGACCAGCTGTTGCAGAACAGCCGACAGCGGACCTTTTGCCGGCACCCGGCCCTCGATCCCTTCCGGCACCAGCTTCATGGTATCGGACACTTCCTGCTGGAAATAACGGTCGGCCGAACCGCGCGCCATGGCGCCCAGCGATCCCATGCCGCGATACGCCTTGTAGGACCGCCCTTGATAGAGAAAGACCTCGCCGGGGCTTTCATCGGTGCCGGCGAACAGCGACCCGATCATGGCGCAATCGGCGCCGGCGGCAATCGCCTTGGCCAGATCGCCGGAATATTTGATGCCGCCGTCGGCGATGATCGGCACATCGCTGTCATGGCACGCTTCGGCGCATTCCAGCACGGCGGAAAATTGCGGCATGCCGACGCCGGCGACGATCCGCGTGGTGCAGATCGAGCCCGGACCAATGCCGATTTTGACCGCATCGGCCCCGGCATCGATCAGCGCCCTGGCGCCGTCGGGCGTTGCCACGTTGCCGGCGATGACCTGAACCGGGTTGGACAGTCTTTTAATCCGATCGACCGAGTCGATCACGCCCCGTGAGTGGCCATGGGCGGTGTCGACCACGATGATATCGACTTCGGCGTCAAGCAGCGCCTCGGCCCTCACGTGGCCGTCGTCGCCCACCCCGGTAGCGGCGGCCACGATAAGCCGCCCTTTTTCATCCTTGCTGGCGTCAGGGACCAGCTGGGCCTTCTCGATATCCTTGACCGTGATCAGCCCGATGCAGCAGTAATCGTCATCGACCACCAGGAGCTTTTCGATCCGGTGCGAATGGAGCAGCCGCTTGGCTTCCTCCATGTCGACCCCCTCGCGAACGGTGACCAGATTTTTATGGGTCATCAATTCGCTGACCCGTTGGTTGGCGTCGGTCGCAAACCGCACGTCTCGATTGGTCAGGACTCCGACCAGCTTGCCGCCGGGCTCAAGCACCGGGATGCCGGTAATGCCATGGTCCGCCATCAGGGACAGCGCGTCGGCCAGCGTTCGGTGCGGGGTGATGGTCACCGGATTGACCACCATGCCGGATTCGAATTTCTTGACCCGTCGGACCTGGTTTCCCTGTTCCTCGGCGCTAAGATTTTTGTGGACCACGCCGAGCCCGCCGGCCTGCGCCATGGCGATCGCCAAATCGGCCTCGGTGACCGTGTCCATGGCGGCGGAAATGATCGGAATGCCGAGATTGATCGACCGGGTAATGCGGGTGCCGGTGTCGGCGTCCGCCGGCAAGATCGATGACGCAGCGGGCACCAGAAGAACATCGTCGAATGTAAGCGCTTCGAGAATGTCCATGTTGCCTCCGGTCAATTCCATTGGCGATGCATCATACACAAGCCGCCCCGAATCCAAAAGAATTGAACCGGATTATGCGATGGGATTTGGTCTTACGATGCCGCTCGGCGAAAGCCGGTGGCGACGATGTAGGTTTCCGCGGAATCTGCGCGAGTGGCGTGGGGCTTGAAGGTGCGGACCCGGGTAAAATCCTTCTT
>JAYZAW010000111.1:0-14815 GCA_036339495.1 Pseudomonadota bacterium
CTTCGCTCAGCAACCGGATGCCGATCACGAAATTGTAGCAACGCACGCCGCCGTCGCCGAACCGGCGACGCAGGAAATTCTGGATCGAGTCTTCGCCATGGCGAAACCGAATGTGATCGATAATCGCCGCGCCGGTGAAAACGACAGATAATAGGCCGCGTAGGCCAGCGCGCCCGCAATGCCGTAATAAAATCCGAGAATGGCGGCGGTCAGCAGGGACCACGCGAATATCCATGTCGTGACCTGCGAAAGCACAAGGGTAAGAAGCCCGGGAGGGCTTACGTGTTCAGACCAGCCGCAAAATAATACGTTCGCCTCCCGCAATCGGGGGGCAAGCGCGAAGCTCGACAGCGCCAGCAGCCCAAGCACAATCGCCAAGCCGATTGTCATGTCATACGTCTCCATAATTCGAATGGCGGGAATGGGGCAACAATGAATGCGCGTCTTTGATAATTGAATTCAAAATTTCGATGCGGACATTGTTGCAGACTTGGCCGGAATATCAACGGCGTGGGCGCGGCATTCACGCGGAAGTTACTTCCTGGGAAAAGTTGCGAAACGGTTCACAATGGGGCCTAATCATTGCGCGACGTGGGATATATTTCAATGAGACGTAATTATGCGACATCAGGGTTCACGTATTTTCAAGGCGCTTGATGCGATCACGGGTGTTATTGCACTTGCCCTCGTGGCGTCATCGCCGGTTTCGGCGGCGAAACTCATCATCAAGATCGGGTCGCCGACCATCAAGGAAAGCGTCCATCACTGGATGATGAAATTCGAAAAGCGGATTGAAAAACGCTCCGGCGATCGCATCGACGTCAAGGTTTTTCCTTTGAGCCAGCTCGGCACGATCCCGCGCATGGTGGAGGGCGTACAGCTCGGCACCATCGAAATCGCCATGATACCGCCGGCTTTTCTGGTCGGCCTCGACCAGCGCTATCAGGTTGTCTCCGCACCAGGCGTTTTTAAGGACCAGTTCCACGGCTTTCGCACGGTTCAGGACCCCGAATTCAAAAAGGCGTTTTGGCCCATCGGCGAGCGCAAGGGCATCAAAATGATCGGAATGTTCTGTCCGGCCGACACGAGCTATGCGAGCCGGACCCCGCTGCGCACGCTATCGGATTTCAAAGGCAAAAAAATCCGCGTCTTCGCCAGCGGCATGGAACGGGAGGCGATGCGACGGTTGGAAGCCGCGGCCTCGCCGATGCCGCTCTCCGAAGTTCTGCCCGCCTTGCAGCGCGGCGTGTTGGACGCCGCCAAATCGGGCATGGTGATTTTCGTGGCGTTCAAATTCCAGCACACCGCCAAATACGTCACCCGCACGAATGAATCCCTGATCTGCGTACCCACGCTCGCGAGTAAGGTCTGGTTCGACCGCCTGCCCAGGGCCGATCGGCAGCTGATCACGGAGGTGGCGCATAATATTGATGTCGAAATGCAGCCGAATTCGGTCAAATTCAATCTCAATATCTACAATGTCTGGAAAAAGATCGGCGGCGAACTGATCGACTTTTCACCGCAAGACCGGGCAAAGTTCGACAAGCTCATGGCGACGGTCGGCGACAAGGTGGTCGGCGACAAGCCGGAAGTCCGAAAAATGTATGAATTGTTGAAGAAAGTCGCCAAACGCCGCAGCATTAAGTAGAACAGTATGGGATAGCGCTGCGCGGGGCGCTCTGGTCTCCGCGCCGCGCCAAATAAGGGAAAGAGCCATGAAGATCGTCGATCATGATGCGCTGCCTGTTGAGCAATTTCCCGGCGGCGCGACCTATCAGACCATGGTCGGGGACGATGACGGGTCGACCCCGGTGCGCTGCGGCATTCAGACCTCTCCGCCGGGCTATGCGACGCCCAACCATTCGCACCCTTATGTGGAAATCATCACAGTTCTGGAAGGCGAGGCCGAAGGCTGGTCGGAAGATCGCGACGGCGTCGTCCCGTTGAAACCCGGCATGACCCTGATAATGCCGCCAAATCAGCGTCACGGATTCCGGGTTGTCGGCGACAAGCCGTTCAAGACTTACGGCATTCATGCCTCGCCAGAACGCATCGTCGAGGTGCATGACTAAGCGCTTCGGCCAATGACTATTCCTCGGGGAAATCCGGGCCTTCCATGCGGTCGTACGTCAGGTCGGTGCTTTCCTCCATGATCGCCATCAACCCTTCGGCTGTCTTGGCCTCGCGGATCATCTTCGCGGTCGGCTTAAACTGTTCCTTAAACTCGCCACGCGCGTTGAACGGGCACACCATCAGGCAGATTTTGCAGCCATAGAGTTCGTGAAAATAAGGTTCGCATAATGCCGTATCGACCCGCCAGCGCGTCACCCCGTTATTATCTTCCTTTTCATCCTTGATCGCATCCGCCGGGCAGAACCGGGAACAGATATTGCAATTGGTGCAGATTTCGTCGATGCCGTAATCCCGTGGCCCGTCGACCACCAGCGGCATGTCGGTGGTCACCGCGCACAAACGGAAGGATGAGCCGAGCTCGGGTGAAATCAACGAGCCGTGCTTGCCAAGCTCGCCCAACCCCGCCTGCCAGGCGAATGGGATGATCGGAATATCGCCGCCATTGGGCTGCATGCGCGCCGAATATCCGAAGGCGCCGATCTGATGGGCGAGACGGACGCCAAGATCGTCGAGCTGGTAATAGACCCGGTGCACCTCGTCCTGCGAGCGCGGACCGATATCGGCCATATAGTCGTAGCGCATGCGCATAGCGAACACGATGACGTATTTATGCCCGACATCCTCGCCATTGGAGAACCGCAGCCGGTCGTCGAATTCCGCGATTCCGACCTGATCGGCGCCCATCTCCAGCGCCAAATCCTTGATAAACCGGGTCGCCCGGGCGATTTCCTCCTCATCGGAGAACTCGGTCTGGTTCGGGTTGACCGGGGAATCGCGGATTTTCCAGAGAATCTGGTCGCGGTGATAAACGCTGCGCCGCGCCGCCGACGGCATCCGCTTGCGGAAATCCGCCGATCTGGAAGCGTTGTTGCCGCCGACCCGGGCCCGGGTTGGGTTGGTGGCGTTGGTAAGGTCTATTGTGCCCATTCAAAATTCTCCGCTTTGCCAAAAAGAGACTGGCGGCGGCGCGCCGTCCCGTCAAGAGGCGGCTATTGTTCCGCCGCGCGCCGCGCGAAGGTTTCGAAAACCGTTGGCGCGCGGCCGAGAATCCAGCCCAGGGTCTTCTGGCTGCCGACCAGCCCGTGGTGATCGTAATGGGCAAACATGCGGGCCATGGACTCGAGCCCGAATTCGCCGACCCCGGCATGGCGGGCATGATCGATGGCGGTCTCGGCGGGCAGTTTTTCCGCGCGGATGTCGCGGGCCAGAACCCGGGTTAGGATTTCAGCCTTTTCACGCAATGTGATCACCGGCCCGGCGATCTCGAAAATACCCTTGGCGTATCCCTCATCACTGATGACCCGAAGCGCGGCTTCGGCCACATCTTCCAGATCCACCAGGCTCATCGGCGCCTCAACGTCATAGGCCATGGCGTGCACGCCGGTCTCCACCATGCGCGCCCAGCCGGGCAGCATGTTCTGCATATAGGATGACACCTGCAAAATTGTGAAATCCAGACCGGACTCTATCAACATTTCCTCGACCGCGAGCCGCGCCCAGTGATGGGCCAGAGCCTGAACATTGGTGTGCAGCACGGAATGAAACACGAAGCGGTCGATCCCAGCCGCCCCGGCGGCGGCGATCATGTTGCCGCCATGGATCTTTTCATTTTCCGACATGTTGGGGGCGATGTAGTAGACCGCGTCGACGCCCGCCATGGCGCGGACCAGCGCATCCCGGTCGGACAGATCGGCCACGATTGCCTCCGTCGCCCCGATGTCGCGCATCTCGTCGGCGCCGGCGTCGCGCCGGACCAGCGCGCGGACGTTCTGGTTTGCGGCGGAAAACGCCTTGATTATCGCCCGGCCGGTTTTACCGCCCGCGGAAGTTACCAAAATCATTATTTACTCCTGAGTCTTGAGCGTCGCGGTCCGTTCCCGCAAGATCATCCCATACTCATACAGAATTCATAGTCAGGGGGCACGAAGAATGGATATCAGACTGGACGGAAAATCGGCGCTGATCACCGGCGGCAGCCAGGGGCTGGGCAGGGGGATGGCGCTGAAATTCGCCGACGCGGGCGCGAATGTCGCCATTATCGCGCGCGGCCAGGAAGGGCTCGATGCGGCCACCGCCGAAATCGACGCGGCCGGGCCGGCCAGCGTGCACGCGATTTCCTGCGATCTGATGGATGCCGCGGCGACCAACGACGCGTTTGCCGTGGCGCGGGCCGCCATGGGACAGATTGATATCCTGGTCAATAACGCGGGCACGTCGCGCGCCGGCCCGTTCGAGGACATCACCGATGAAGAATGGCATATCGATTTCGAACTCAAGCTGTTCGCCGCGATCCGGCTCTGCCGGCTGGCCTTGCCGGGGATGAAATCGCGCCGCTGGGGCCGCATCATCAATGTGCTGAATATCGGCGCGAAGGCGCCCCGCGCCGTCGGCGCGCCGACTGCCGTGGCCCGCGCCGCCGGGCTCGCTCTGACCAAGGTGCTGGCCGGCGACGGCGCGCCCCACAACGTGCTGGTCAATGCGCTGATGGTAGGGCTCATCAAGTCCAATCAATGGGGAAAAAGATACGCTGAAACGCAGCCGGACCAGCCCTATGAGGAATTCCTGCAGGGCATGGTGGACAATTTGGGCATCCCTCTCGGCCGTATCGGCGAGACCGAGGAATTCGCCAATATCGCCTGCTTCCTGGCGTCCGACGCCGCCGGCTATATCACCGGCACGTCGATCAATGTCGATGGCGGTCGGTCACCGGTCGTTTGAAATACTTTCATTCCGCCAGCACCAGCCGTTCGAGCGCGAATACATGTTCGTCGTGAGCGTCCATGTGACGAATGGCCTCGGCCAGGCGGATGACATATTCCACGTTATGACCGCTCGGCCCGCGTGACCGGCGCACCTGCGCGGCGATGTCATCCAGCGGCGCGGGGCCGAGATAATTCGGATTGCCTTCGGTGGCAATATAGACATGCGCCCGGGGTCCCTCGCCATCCGTCCCATCGAACTTCAGAGCCAGGGACTTCAAAGAATATCCGCCTTTTTCACGGTAGTCGAGGGCCGCTATAACGCCGTCATAGACCGCGCCGTCGACCCGATAGGCCATGCCGTGACAGATACCGCCGGCGGATTCGATCAGCGTGACCACGCGTCCCGGCGCGCCCGGAATGCCACGATGATCGGTCGATCCCTGCCAGAAGCGGCGCTCCCAGCCCTTGATCGCCCCCGCGCGTTGTTCAATAAAGGGAAAATCGGGCCGCCAAACCAGAGAACCGTATCCGAAAATCCAGGCCCCGCCCGTCATTGTGCGGGTAAACTCACATTTCTTATGATCATCAAGGGACGATACTAGAATAGCCGGGACGCCGAAGGAAAATTTTCGTTCGGCGCAACGGTCAAATTTGGTAGGTGTGTTGTATGAACAGCGAACGACCCAGTATCGATCTGGACAAATCGGACGGCGTTGCGACCGTGGTGATCAATAATCCGCGGCGGCGCAATTGCTTCACGCCCGACATGTTCGACCAGCTCCATGCGGCTGCGGAGGATATTGCCGGCGACGCGACAATCCGCGTCGCGGTGCTGCGCGGCGCCGGCGACAAGGCGTTTTCCGCCGGCATGGATATCGACTCCATATCCGTGACCGACCAGTATCTGGACAATTTCCAGGCCGGCGAGAAATGCATGAACCGCGCGACGGAAGCCATCGCCGCGTTGGAATTTCCGGTGATCGCGGGGCTCCGAGGCGCCTGCATGGGGGGCGGGGTTCAGGTCGCGGTCGCCGCCGATTTCCGCCTCGCCGCCGATGATCTGCGGTTCGCCGTCCCGGCGATCTCGCTCGGCGTGATGTACCCCTTGCCGCCGATCGAACAGCTGGTGCGCATGGCGGGCCCCGCGGCGGCAAAGAAGCTGATGATCGAAGGCGGGACATTCGATGCGGCAAACGCGCTGGCCCTGGGATTGGTCGAGGAAATAGTGCCCGCCGCGGCTTTCGACCAACGCCTTGCCGACATGGCCACGACCATCGCCGGACATCCACCGATCGTGGCCCGGGCCTATAAACGGATCATCGACAATATTGCCCGGGGTGACCGGGCCGAAAACGAGCTCATTCGCAAGGACGTTGAAGACTCCGGCATACTTGCCGAAATAATCGCAACCGTATCGACGGCGCGAAAAGCCGCCCGCGAAGGCAACAAATAAACCAAAGCTTATTTTCGCAGACCCGGATCCTGCAAGCTGGTGTCCTGGCCCGGCGGCGCGCTGTCGATGGCGTCTTCCAGCGTCAGTTCCTCGACCCATTCTTCCGGGGGACGGGCGCGGCCGTCGCTGCCGATCTGGTCGATCCCCCAATAAATTTCCAGCATGTGGTTGTCGGGGTCGCGGAACTCCACGGCGATCTGCGCTCCGGCCCGCCGCCGTCCGTCGAACTCCATCTTGACGTTATGTTTTATCAGATGGTCACGGGCGCGCAATACCTCGTCCAGGGTTCCGACCTCGAACGCCATGTGGTGCAGCTCCAAATTGTCGGAATCCCCAGGCGCGCCGCCGACAAGCGCCACGCCGTGATGATCGGTATTGAACCGCATGAAGACCATGCGGCCGGGAATCATGGTGTCGGGATAGGCATCGGATACGCGAAACCCCATGACCTCCGTATAAAACTTCACCGATCGTTCCAGATCGCGCACTTTAAGAACGACGTGACCCAGCTTGGTGATGTTGAACGGCATACCCATGGGCGTTTTGGTATCCGTGAGCGCGATGACATCCGGTGTATTCAACCCGGCGACATCGATAACTCCTCTCGGCATGACAAACCTCCTATGATCCGTCGATGTATTCTTTCATGTATCATCATATCCGGTATAGTCAGGTGGAGCGATCATCAAGTCGTAATTCAGAAAAACACGGAGCCGCGCCATGGAATTCGGAGTCCAGTTTTTCCCCTCTGTCGGACCGGAAACCACCCCGGCGGCGCAGTATTTCGACGAATGTCTGAAGCTGTGCGGCCTGATTGACGAATATGGCTATAGCCATGTGCGCACGGTCGAACACTACTTTTTGCCTTATGGCGGCTACAGCCCCAACCCCATGGTGTTCCTGACCGCGGCGTCTCAGCGCACCAGGAAAGCGCGGGTGATTACCGGCGCCGTGCTGCCGATTTTCAACAATCCGCTGAAAGTCGCCGGCGAAGCGGGAATGCTGGACGCCATATCCGATGGCCGGCTGGAACTCGGCATGGCGCGCGCCTTTCTGCCCCATGAGTTTGCGGCCTTTGGCATCAGTGTGGACGAAAGCGTCGCCCGGTTCGATGAAGGCAGCGAACAGATCCGGCTTCTGCTGGAAGAGGAAAACGTTTCCAGCGATGGAAAGTTCCACAGTTTTCAGAACGTCACGTCCCTGCCCCGCCCGACGCAAAAGCCGCGCCCGCCGATCTGGACGGCGACCACGACGACGCCCGCGTCGTTCGAAAAAGCCGGCCGAATGGGGTATGGGATCATGGCAATCCCCCTGGTGCGGGCGAAATTGACTGAATTGATTGACCTATACCGCGACGCCTGGCGAAAAGCCGGCCACCCCGGCAACGGCCGTGTGATGCTGGCGTTTCATATGTTCTGTCATGAAGATGAACAGGAAGCCGCTGAAATCTGCCGTGGGCCGCTCATCCGCTATCTCGGCGCGATCGTCAACGCGGCGAGCGCCTGGTCGGACGGCATGTCGATGAAGGATTATCCGGGCTACGACAAAATGGTCGAGCAGTTGGCAAAGGAAACATTTGAAACCCAGACCGAATCCGGCGCGGCCTGGATCGGAGCGCCGGATAAGCTGATCGACCAGATCACCGAATTTCACGAGTCCATCGGCGGCTTCGAGATCGCATCAATACAGGTCAATTTCGGCACTGTCCCTGCCGACGCCGCTGAAAGATCCATGCGTTTGTTCGGCGAAAAGGTGATTCCGCGGCTGGCGAACCTTTGATCAACGACCTCCTGCTCTACCCGTCGATATATTCCTCGAGCCGGATGCGGTCCCAGGTTTCCTTATGGGGCCGGATGCGGGTCGCGAAGGGCATCGTCGCCGGCCGGGTCGCATCGATGATCATCTTGGAATTCATCGGGCCCTTTTCGGAGCGCACCTCGCCATAGGCGGATGGGTTGAGGTGGGAACCGACCGCGCTGGGGATCACGGCAAGACCGGAATCGGCTTCAAAAATAGTCGAAACCGCCCACCACACATCCTCCTCATTATAGATATCGATGTCGTCATTGACCACGACCGCCATTTTGATTTCCGATGTGGCGGCAATCGCGGCAAGGCCGGCCGACATGCCTTCGCCGGGGAAGCCCTTCTTGATCTGGATGAATGCCGTGAAAGTATGGGTTCCCGATGCCGGTAAATGAACAGCCGTCACCGACGGCACCAGACGCTTAACGCTGTCGAACACGATTGTTTCAAACGTCAGCACGCCGGCAAGATTATGTTCCGGGTGGGCCGGGTCGAGATCATGATAAATCGCATCCGACCGCATGGTGATCGCGGTGATCTGCATCAGCCCGATGGGATCCTTGGCCGGGCCGTAATATCCGGTATATTCGGCGAACGGGCCGTCACTGGTCTCGTTACTGGGATCGAGAATTCCCTCGATGACGATTTCCGCGCAGGCGGGCACCGGCAAATCGATGGTTTCGCCGTCGATCACCTCGAGAGGCTCATCCATCAGCCCCACCATGAATTCATATTCATCGCCGTCGATCGACCCGCGCAGCTGCGAGCCCAGCACGGTGGCCGGGTGATGACCGATAAACAGCGCCGCCTCCATGGGTTTGTTGAGTTCCTGATGGCGACGGTAGATATAGCCAAGATGATGAGCCGGGTTGAACATGCAGCCGATCTTGTCCTTGCCCTGGACCTCATGCCGGTAAATACCCGCATTGATGATCCCGGTATCCGGATCGCGCACCACCAGCGTGCCGACGGTAATGTATTTTCCCGAATCCTCCTCGGCATGATGAACGATTGGCATCTTCGAGATATCGATGTCGTCGCCCGTTATCACGACCTGCTTGACCGGCGCTTCTTCGCGCGTGACGGTTTTGGTCGGAAGCGGGTTCTCGCCCCGTTCGGTAAACCGCGTGAGAATGGTGCTTTTGGATTCGTCGGGATCGACGCCGAGCGCCAATCCCAGCAGCGAATAGCTGCCCATCAAATTGGTTACCAGCGGCAAGTCCGACCCGTTCATGTTTTCACAGCGGATCACGGGCGCCTTGCCCTGGGCCAGGAGCTTTTGTTGAATTATGCAAGGCTCGAACAAGGTGTCGACCGGCCTGGAAATGGAGACGAAAAAATCCGATCCCATCTGGCGCGCTTCGCCAAGAAAAGTTCTGAGGTCTTTGTTCATGTGGGTCTCCTTTTACTGAAACGCCGTACCGGGCGCGATTTCGGCGGCAGTCTATCGTAACTGACCGGCGCGTACACCCGTTCGCGAAGCGTATTTCAGTCGATAATCGCAATAGCGTTGATCTCGAGCAGGCAGCGCGGATCGGTCGCCAGTTGAACGACCTGAACGGTGGTCGTGGTCGGCTTGTTGTCGCCGAAATATTCGGCCCAGACCGCGTTCAGCGAATCCTGATCGGTGAGGTCCGTCAGATAACGGTTGGCGCTGACGATATCGGAAAAACCGGCCCCGACCGCATCAAGCCCCTTTTTGAGCTGCTCAAGCGCGACCCGCGTCTGGCCGCCCATATCCGTCGGCATTTGATCGAATTCCTCCGGGCGATGGGGATGGTGGTGATAGACCGGCGCCGCCGTAACGCCGGCGAGAAAAACAGTGGTGCCGCCCTGAACCGTGATCGCGGGCGCATAGGGCATCCACATGTCCGGCGCATCCGGCCAATGAATATGTTTAATCGATTTCGCCATTGAAAATCTCCGGGGTAAAATTTTCCGATGAACAAGCTTCGGTCCGGCGGCCAGTCTTGTCAACGGGGGCCCGGATGAGTAACTTCCCGCGCGAAATGGAGCCGACATGAATAATGCTGATTTGATTATCGAGACCCTGAAAAATGCGGACATCACCCACGGATTTGGGATACCCAGCGGCAATGTTTTGCCGATGCTGGAAGCCATGCGCAAGGGCGGCGTGGAATTCGTGCTGACCGCCCATGAAGGCTCCGCAGGGTTCGCCGCCGACGCCATGGGCCGCGTGACGGGCAAACCCGGGTTCTGCCTCGGAACCCTCGGCCCGGGAGCGACAAATCTGGCGACCGGCGTCGGCTGCGCCTATCTCGACCGCACGCCGATGATCGTGATCACCTGCAATCTCAACACCGATCAGCTCGGCCGCCGGATTCAAATGTATATCGACCATCATGCCCTGTTCGCCCCGATCACCAAGGCGACAATGGCGTTGAAGGAAGGCGAAATCGCCGAGACCATGCGGCGCGCACTGGAAATCGCCCTGACCGAACCGATGGGGCCAATCCATCTCGATCTGCCCGAGGATGTCTCGATCGCCATCTGTACTGAAACCGCGCCGCCGCCGCCGACCGTAACGACGCAAGAAGCGCCGTCCGACGAACAGATCGCCGCGGCGACGAAATTACTGGAAAACGCCAACCGCCCGGTCGCCGTGATCGGCTCCAGCGCCATGCGCATGACAAACCCCGGCTTGCTGCGCGACTTTGTCGAACGGCACGGCATTCCGTTCGCCACCACGACCATGGCCAAGGGCATGATCGATGAGGATCATTCGTTGTCGATCGGCTGTATCGAACGCGGCAGACGGCAAATTCAGCGCGCCTTCCTGCGCGACGCTGATCTGATTGTCGGACTCGGTTACGACACCATCGAGGTCGAATTCGAAGCCTGGATTTCCGATGTAAAGCTGCTGCAAATCGATATTGAAAAGGTCGATGTCGCGGCAAGCGTAAATGTCGCGGGTGAGGTCACCGGCAATCTGGACGCCTCATTATCGCGGCTTGCCGCCATCGCTTCGTTCGCCAATGATTGGACCGACCCGAAGATTTCCGCGCATAAGAACAAATTCCAGACCGCCCTGCGCCCGGAGACGGATGCCTTTTCGCCCCATCAGGCAATCGACGCGGTACGCGCCGCCCTGCCCCATGACGGCGTTCTGGCGTTCGATGTAGGCGCGCATACCCATCAAATCGCCGGCCAGTGGCCGGCCCACGCGCCGCGTAATTTTCTGATTACCAACGGCTGGTCGTCCATGGGGTTCGGCCTGCCCGCCGCCATCGCCGCCAAGATCGCGCGACCCGATTTGCCGGTGGTGTGCGTGATCGGCGACGGCTGTTTTCAGATGACCTGTGGCGAGCTGGCGACGGCGTCGCGCGCCGGCATTACACTGCCGGTCGTTGTGCTGGATGACCGTTGGCTCGGTCTGATTAAAATCAAACAGTCACTACGCCAGTTCGGCGAATACGGGATCGAATTGCTGCCCCAGGAATACAGCGAACCACCGGCGCATTATTTCGGCGTCCCGGTGGTCGGTGTCGATAGCCCCGACGCCCTGCGCGAAGCCGTCACAAACGCGCTGGCGTCAAGCGGCCCGACGGTGATCGAGGCCGTGGTCGATTCCGACCACTATATGGAAACCGTGTTCGACTGAGTTTTACAGTTCGGCCGGCGCCAAAGTCGGCTTGCCGCGCAGGATGTCCGACATGCGTTCCGCCATGGCGATGATCGGAGCATTGATATTGCCGCCGACCATGTCGGGAATGATCGACCCATCGATCACGCGTAGACCTGGAACGCCGCGCACTTCACATTCGGGATTGACCACCGCCATTTCGTCGTCGTCGCCGCCCATCTTGCAGGTGCCGAGCGGATGGTGCGCGGTCAGCGCCGTGGCCCGGATGAAGGCGTCGAGTTCGTCATCGGTCTGAACGTCCTTGCCGGGGAAGTTCTCCTCGCCCCGGAACGCATCCAGATCGGACTGAGCGGCGACATCGCGCACGATCTTGAGCCCATCGCGAATGGTGCGGATGTCGTTCTCGGTCGACAGAAAGTTCTGATAAATTTTCATGGGTGCGCACGGATCCGCCGAGGCCAACTTGATTTCGCCCCGGCTTTCCGGGTGCAGCATCACCGCGCGGCAGCCAAACCCATCTTCGAAAGCCTTCTTGACGCCCGGGAACCACAGCCCGGCCTCGCCTGTGGTCGCGCGCACCAGGAACTGGATATCGGGGATTTCCAATTCGGGCCGGGTCTTCATGAAGGCCATGAACCCGCTCGGCAGATCGGTGCCCGGCCCAGTGCCGAGGAAATAGGCCCGCAACACCATGATCGCGGCCCGGTCGAACCGCATGTTCCCGCGGAACGGTCCGGGGTCGGGCCGGTGATACTCGGCCATCACCGAGAGATGGTCCTGCAAGTTCTGTCCAACGCCGGGCAGGTTCACCTTTGACTCAATGCCATGATTGGCAAGTTCCTCCGCCGGGCCGATGCCGGACAGCATCATCAGCTGCGGCGTATTAATCACGCCGCCGGACAGGATGACTTCCTTGTTGGCGCGCACCTCGACATTGTTTCCGCCTTGGCTGTATTCGACCCCGACGATCCGGTTTTCTTCCCAGATCAGCCGGTTGACCATCGCCTTGACCTCAACACTGACATTTGACCGCTGCATGGCCGGGCGCAGATAAGCCACGGCGGCGCTGCAGCGGCGCCCGTCGCGGATGGTCTGCTGGATCAGCGCGAAACCTTCATTCTGTTCGGCGTTGTAATCCTGGGTGATGCCGTACCCCGCAGACTCGCCGGCCTTGAGATAAGCCTGAACCAGCGGGTCCTTGAAGGTCGTAATCCGCGAATTCAGCGGGCCGGAATCGCCGCGATACTCATCCTCGCCCAGCATCCAGTTTTCGGAGCGTTTGAAGTAGGGCAGAATATCGGCGTAAGACCAGCCGGTGCATCCTTTTTGACGGTACCGGTCGTAATCGCCGCGATGGCCGCGCACATAGGCCATGGCGTTGATCGACGACGACCCGCCGAGTACCTTGCCGCGCGCGCATTCAATGACGCGATTGTCGCAATTGGGCTCCGGTTCGGTGAAATACATCCAGTCATGACGGCGCTCGGTCAAAATCTTGCCCCAACCGAGCGGAATTTGAATCCAGGGGTCGCGATCGGGCCCGCCGGCTTCGATCACCAGAACGGTTGTAGCAGGGTCTTCGCTCAGCCGGTTGGTCAACACGCAGCCGGCCGACCCCGCGCCGACAATCACATAGTCAAAGCTTTTCCCCGCATTCATCCCTCGTCCCCTCCTTCGCGTTCCGCCATTCGGCGTGTTTGATGATTTTCAATAGAACAGACACGGGGCGCGGCGGCAAGGTTCCGGCAAACCGGCTGGGCTGGTATAATTTTCGGACGGCAACGAAAGGAATGTTCATGCCCGCGGAAACTCTGGACGCCAAGGGCCTCAAATGTCCGATCCCGGTGCTGCGCGCGCGCAAGGCGATCCGCGCCATCGGCAAGGGCGAAGAGCTGGAGGTGCTGGCCACGGACCCAGGCGCGGTGAAGGATTTTCAGGCCTTCAGCGAGGCCACCGGGCATGAGCTGATCGAGGGCGAGCGGAACGGCGACGAGTTCCGCTTTCTGATCCGGAAAAAGGCATGACGATGGCCGTCGAACCGCGCACAACGCCGGTTCTGATCGTCGGCGGCGGCCCGGTCGGGCTGGCGCTGGCCGGAGAGTTGGGATGGCGCGGCATCGACTGTATGCTGATTGAACAGACCGATGGAGTCATCGACACGCCGAAAATGAACGAGGTCAATCTGCGCTCCATGGAATTCTGCCGCCGCTGGGGCATCGCCGACCGCGTGCGCGATTGCCCGTTCCCGTGGGATTACCCCATGGATGTGGCCTTCATGACCCGGCTCGGCGTCGAGCTCGGCCGTCAGAAGCGCCCGTCCAAGCGCGATCAAAGGCCGGAACCGTACAGCCCGGAAATGTTTCAAATTTGCTCGCAGCTCTGGTTTGACCCGATCCTGCGCCGCCATGCCGAAACCCTACCGTCGGTGACGCTGAACTATCGCCACCGTTTGGAAGGCTTTTCCCAGTACAGCGGCGGAGTCACTGCCGAAATCACTAATCTGGCGACCGGCGCGCGCGAAACCGTGCTGGCGGATTATCTGGCGGCCTGCGATGGCGCCAACAGCGCCATCCGCGACGCCTGCGGCATCGACGTGGGCGGCGACAGGATATTGGGCCGGCCGGTGCATCTATATTTCAAATCGCCCAATTTTGCCGAGATTGTCGGATTCAATCGGGCGGTTTTCATTCTGCTGATCGACGAACACGGCGCGTGGGCCAATGTGCGCGCCATCGACCCGGCACAGGGCCTGTGGCGACTGATGATCATCGACACGCCGGAAGATAGCGACCGCGAAAACATCGATATGGACGCCCAGCTGCACCGCGCCGCGGGCAGGGACATCGACGTTGAATGGGTAGGAAAGAGCGTCTGGACCCGGCGCGGCGTAGTCGCCTCGCACTATCGCGACAGGCGCGTGTTCCTGGCCGGCGACGCGGCGCATCAGGTCTCCCCGACCGGCGCGCTCGGCATGAATACCGGGCTCGGCGACGCCGTCGATCTCGGCCGGAAGCTGGCGGCGAACATCGAAAGCTGGGCCGGTGACGCGCTGCTCGACAGCTATGAATTTGAGCGCCGCGCGGTCGGCGCGCGCAATGTCGCCATGACCACGGGGTT
>JAYZAW010000112.1:0-14275 GCA_036339495.1 Pseudomonadota bacterium
GGCCGTTGTCCAGCAAGTAACCGCGATCGGCGATCGCCATACCCTGCTTGGCGTTCTGTTCGACCAGAAACACGCCGACGCCGGTGTCCTTGATATGGGCCAGCGACCGAAACAGTTCGCCACACAGCAACGGCGACAGGCCGAGGGATGGCTCATCGAGCAGCAGGACTTGCGGCGCCGACATCATCGCGCGCCTGATCGCCACCATCTGTTATTCGCCGCCGCTCATGGTGCGCACGGTCTGCTTGCGGCAGTCTGCCAACTGGGGAAACAGCGCGAAAACTCGGTCAAAATTTTTAGCGCGGGCGTTATGCGCGCGACGCGGATGGGACCCAAGCATCAGATTTTCATGCACGGTCAGATCGGCGAAAACGCCGCGCCCCTCAGGTACGAGAGCGAGCCTGGCCTCGACGATCTCGTGCGCCGGCAAATCGGTAATGTCCGCGCGCCCAATGGATATACAAGCCAGACGCACCTTTGATACACCGCCCATCGACGGATTGTCCGGTGACGGCGGCATTGGAAACAACGCCGAAAGGGAAGGGAAATTCAATATCGCATGACCCAGACCGTCACCCAAGGCGCTATATTCGAACATCGTTCTGAGCTATCAATAACTCCAGCGCGCCCGTAGCTCAGTCGGATAGAGCACCAGATTCCTAATCTGGGGGTCAGAGGTTCGAATCCTCTCGGGCGCGCCAATAACACGGGAGAAAAGCGATCATGCAGGACGCAAATCTCGTCGGAGGGTCGTCGGAGGATCATGAGAAAATCCTGCAACTCCACGATAACTATATCGACGTCAATGCCCGCTTCGACTGGGAAAATCTCGAGCCGATCTGGAGCGGCGCGCCCGAGGCGCTGTTCTTCAATCTCAACGGCCACACCTATAAAGGACGGGATCACTGGATCCGGCTGTGGAAGTTCTATGGCCGGAACGTCCAATCCAGCTACTGGACGCCGTATGACATCGGCGGCGTGGTGACCGATGACCTCGCGACAATCTGGTGCCACCGCAAGACCCATCGCAACTGGGTCGGCGACGCCCCGCCGCCGGAGGATATCCATTATGGCGGCGAGGAGTTCGTCACCCGTTCGACCATGGTGTTCCGCAAGGAGGACGGCGAATGGCGCGTGGTGCATGCCCATTTCTCGGAAGCGAGCGCGGCCGGCCGGCCCGGCGGCGTTTGAGATCCGAAATTCAACAGGTCCGGCGCGATGACTAATGTGACGGCCCCGCCCCGCCTCGGCATTCGGCTGCACGGCGGAATTGCGCCGCGCCGCTGTGTGGAACTGGCCCAGGCCGCGGAGTCCGCCGGGTTTTGGTCCGCCTGGTTCGCCGAAAACCCGTTCGACCGCGGCGTCATGCCGGCCGCGGCGGCCTGCGCGGCGGCAACGTCGCGTCTGCGCATCGGGATCGGCGTATTCAACCCCTATAACCGGCATCCGACCCTGATCGCCATGGAAATCGGCGCCCTGGACGAACTGGCCGACGGGCGGGCGGCGCTCGGCATCGGGTCCGGCATCGGCGGCGCCGTCGAGCGCATGGGGCTCAGCTACGACCGGCCGATCGCGGCGGTGCGCGATGCGTTTGCCATCATCCGCCCCTTGCTGCGGGGCGAGACCGCGACCCATGACGGGCCGGTCTTCTCAGCGAAAGACGTCAAGCTTGGCTACCCGCCGCCCCGGCCGAACCTGCCGCTCTTCATGGCGGCGCGCGGCGACCAGAGCCTGCGGCTGTGCGGCCGGATCGCCGACGGGTTGATGATTTCCAACATGTGCCCGCGCGGCTTCACCGAATACGCCGTCGAAGTGATGGGCGACGCCGCCCGCGCGGCGGGGCGGGAGGCGCCTCCGGAAATTATTCAATATGTCCCCTGCTCAATCGGCTCGGACCATGACGCGGCGGTCCGCTCCGCGAAGGAAGCGCTCGGAGCCATGCTGCCGGGTTTCTGGTCCCTCGGCATTCGCTTTCCGGCCGCGAAGGCGGCGATGCTGCGCGGCGTCATCGACGAGGCGGAATTCACCGATGCCGTCGGAAGGCTGACCGACGGCGAGCCGGCGGTACAAGCGCTGGACGACCGCTTCGTTGATCAGTTCGCTGTCGCCGGAACAGCCGAGGAATGCCTCGCGAAATCGGCGGATTACGCAAAGGCGGGCGTGACCGAACTGGTCTTCACCATCGCCGGCCCAAGCCCCCCGGTTGGCATGGCGGCACTGGGCGCGCTGCTTAAATCATAGACGGTAGAGACCTAACATTCCGGCAGCGACGTCTCGGCGATACGGGTATCCAGAAAATTGCGTTCACTGTCATTGTCGGTCAGCTTCCTGGCAAGCAGGTAAGCCGCATGCGCCGATGCCCGGTCGCCAGTCCGCCGCAACATGTCGGCGCGGGACAGGTGATACGGCATATAGCTGCCCAGCATTTCGTCCAAATCAAGCGCGTCGAGCGCGGCCAGCCCGGCCGACGCGCCATCGGCAAAGGAACGCGCGACAACGCCGTTCAGGGCCACGATGGGAGACGGCTGCATTTCATGAAGCTTTTCATAGAGCCGGCAGATTTCGCGCCAATCGGTATGATCGAAATCCGCCGCGTCGGCGTGAACGGCGCTGATCGCCGCCTGAAGCTGAAATGGCCCCACCGCGCCACGGACCAGCGTCGCGATCAAGAGCGTCCGGCCGCGCGATCAATGAGAACCTTTTGTTCCGCCGATGTGCGTAAACTTATCGTATCTTTACGCGATGTTTTATCTTCTCGGCGTGGCGGTTCGGTCATGGCTCTCTCGGAAATTAAATGGTTCGTCTATAACGAAAAATATGCTCGCCCCTACCCCATCCCGAACACCCGCTGCGCATTGAGCCCGAGGATGTTCCGTTTCGCCTGCTCATCCAGGAACGGCAAATTCAATATCGTTGACGGCAGATCGAAATCCCAGTGTGGCCAGTCGGATGCGTAGAGGATGTGTTCCTTGCCGTTGATCGCGTTGAAGGTCGCTTCCAGCAGTTCCAGGTTGGTGCGCTCCATGGGTTGGCTGGTGTAATACATGTCGGCCATGTATTCGCTTGGCAGTTTTTTCAGGGCCGGGGCTTCCGATGACCGCATGAGGTATTCGTTGTCGAAGCGCTGGGTCATGAAGGCGAGCCAGGCGATGCCGGATTCGATCCACACCACGTCCAGCTTGGGGAACCGTTCGTTGAGCCCGTTCATCACCCAATTGGCGAGATGCACCATGTTGCACCAGCTGAACGAGAGCGCGTGGGCGCTGACGAAGCGGTTGACCTGGCTCAGCATGCCTTCGCTGGCGCCCCAGAACGGCCCGGCATGGAACGACAGCGGCATGCCGCGTTCTTCCAGCATTGCGTAGAGCCGCATGTAGGAATTGTGATGCACCGGCTTGTACCGAACGCTGGTCACGGTAAAGCCGATCACGCCCTTGGTTTCCCCGAACTCCTCGACCATTTGCTCGCAGGCCGGGGGGTCGTTGAAGGGCAGGAAGATCGAGGTTTTGATCCGGTCGTCCTCACCGATCACCCGGTCGCACAGCCACCGGTTATAACCGCGCGACACCGCGATCTCGACATCGAGCTCGGGATGCATGCCGAGTGACAGCATGGGCGTCGGGAAAGTGATCTGATAATCGATGCCCATGGACTCCAGCGCCCGGCGCGCCAGCACCACGTCGCGGTGAACGCCTTCGCCTTCGGTGTCCTCGTCGGTCCCCGGGTCATGGGGGATGCGGCCGCCGACATTCTGATGGGTCGGCCAGGACGATGCCTGGATGATACCCGGCGTGACCTTGCCGCCGGCTTTGAAATTTCCGGCAATGTCCCGGATCACCTCGTCGGGGATATATTCGATCACCTCGGCCCAGGACCGGGTTTCGAAATGATGCGCGTCCACGTCGATCACCAGATAGTCGTCGAGGTTGTAATCGCGTCTCTGGCGGGCGGCCAGGGCCAGCATGTCCCGCGTGTCCGTATTGCGGTTGATTTCAGCATTCGGTATCTCTCGCGGTTCGCTTCTAACGTCGTCCATCATGGATCCCCCTCTTTTTCTGCCACGGCGCGGGCCGGCGCCGATTTTAATATTCAAACCTTAACCCGGAAAATGCTCCGCCCGGAAGACCGACAACGGCATGGGCGGGTCCTCGTCGGAGCCGTCGACCCGGAGATCGAACACCACCTCGCCGCCGGGCGTGACCTCGACCAAGCGCGAGCGGCAGAAGCCTTCCTCGGCCACGTCATGGGGCTTTCCGTCAACGGACACAATGCCGCCATAGCTCATCAAGGTGTTGCCGGTCTTGGGCAGGCGGTACGCGCCGCCCTGATAGCAGGCGTAATCCCGGTTGCCCGGTGCGCCGGCATAGGACCAGACCTGGCGCACCGTCATGGCGTCCGCATCCACATCGAATTCCACCACCTGGCTATGGCTTTCTTCCGGCGGCTGTTTCGGATCGAACGGCGTGGCCCGGTAATTGCCGTTGTCGAAACACAGCACGTTTCCGTCCGACGTGATCGAGCAATCATGCTGGTGGAACGTCCAGTCCACGTGGCCCACGGGCGTCAGCAGTTTATCCGACCACGGCGCTTTCCAGTTGCCATGGCTGCCGAGAATCCATTTCAGTTCGCCGGTGGCGCGGTCGAACTTGATGATGCAATCCTGGGTCCGCAGCGAGACGATGATCGAATCGTCGTTCGCGTCGTGGGCGACGGCGTTGGCGTGGCACCAGTCCATGGTGTCGGGAAAGCCACGCCGTATCCAATAGCCCGACCGGCTGCCATAACAGAGCCGGTACGGGTCAAGCATATCGAGCAATTTCCAGCGGTTGATCACCCCGCCCTCGGGGGTGACTTCCAGCACGATATCGCCGACCACCCTGGCGGTCTCGGTCGGCGCGTCGGGGTCGGTGTCGCTGCCGGGCCAATTCTCGAATTCGCGGATTTCCATGGTCAGCAGCAGGAAATTGCCGTTCGGGAAGGTGTTGACCTTGTGATGATAGAGATGGATATCGATCGGGATCGCGCCGGCCGGCGGCGTTTTGTCGCGCCATTTGCCGGTGGCGTACCATTGCCGAACGATGTCGCCGCCCGGCGTCATCTCGTTGATCAGCCCGTGATCGGTCTGGGAAAACAGGATATTCCCGTTGCCCGGATTGTGGGTGTCCTGGACCGGGTCCGGGTATCCCTTGCAAATCACGGTCTCGCCGGCCTGGTTGATTCCCATCAACCAGCCGACCGACTGATCCCTGTCCGCCACCCCGCCGGGCCGCACATTGAAAAAGGTTACGCCCGGTTCGCGGCGGGCGGCGTCACAGGTTTCGATCCGGAAGGGGGGAGGATTTACATCGGTCATGAATTTTCCTCTCCGAACAGTTTCAGCGTCGTCTCGGCCAGCCCCCGTCCCTGCATGCGGGCCGGGGCCAGCTCCATTTCGGTTGGACGGTCGCCCGGCCCACGCGCCAGCACCGCCGCGCCATAGGGTCCGCCGCCACTGGCCGCCGACACATCGCGGACTTCCTGGGCGCGGTAGCCCAACGGCAGGATCAGCATGCCGTGATGGGCCAGCGTGGTCCATGACGTGTAGATGGTGGTTTCCATGCCGCCGCCGGTGCCGGTGCCGCAAAAGACCGTGCCGACCCGTCCGGTCAGCGTCCCTTGCGCGTAATAGCCGCCGGTCTGGTCGAGGAACGACCGCATGGTGGAGCTCATCGAGCCGAAGCGCGTCGGCGTGCCGAACGCAAATCCGTGATAGTCGGGCAGTTCTTCTATGGTGGCGACCGGGATATGGGCGAATGCCTTGCGCGGCTCGGTGGCGCCGGCCCGGTCCAGCGCATCCTCGGGCACCACTTCGGGCACCTGTTTCAACGCGACCTCGCAGCCGTCGATTTCGCGCGCGCCGGCGGCGACGCCTTCCGCCAGCCGGTGCACGTTGCCGGTCCAGCTATGAAACAAAATCAATATTTTCGGCATCACTACTCCTTCAATTCACTCGACGGCGAAATAGAGATCTTCCAGATCGCCACGCCGCAACAGGTTTTCCGATGTATCTTCCATGACCACCCGGCCCTTGACCAGCAAATAGGCGCGTCCGGCGAGATGCAACGCGATGTCGATTTTTTGTTCGACCAGCATCAAGGTCAGACCTTCGCCGCGCAAGGCTTTCAGCGCGGCCAATATCTCGTCAACGATCAGCGGCGCGAGACCCAGGAAGGGTTCATCGAGCAGCAATATGCGCGGATCAGACATCAGCGCCCGGCCGATCGCCAGCATCTGCTGTTCGCCGCCGGACAGTGTGCCGCCGGCCTGGTCGCGTCGCTCGGCCAATCTCGGGAACAGCCCGTACACATATTCATAGCGTTCCGCCAGCGTCGAGCGCGATCTGGGCAGCCGGATCGCGCCGAGCCGCAAATTATCGGCGACCGAGAACGGCGCGAAAATATGCCGACCTTCCGGTACCACGGCGAGTCCCGAGGCCACGATGCGGTGGCTGTCGAACCGGGAGATATCCTTACCGTCGAGCCGCAGCTCTCCGCCGCGCGCGATCACCCCCGCGATCGCCTTGATCAGGGTCGATTTGCCGGCGCCGTTGGGGCCCAGCACCGCGACCACCTCGCCCTTGCCGATCGAGAGATCGATACGGTCCAGAACGGCCGCCTTGCCGTACCCCGCGCTCATATTGCGAAGCTGCAACATTTAGTGCTCCGCCCGGCGCGACATGCCGGCATCGCCCAGATAGGCCGCCACGACCGCCGGATCGCTTGTAATCTCGTCGGGCCGGCCCTCGGCGATCTTGGCGCCGAAATTGAGCACTACCACGCGATCGGCCAACGGCAGCAGAAAACGCATATCATGTTCGATCAACAGCACCGCGATGCCGCGCGCGCTGATGCCGCGGATAATCTCGGACAGCCGCCCGGCCTCGGACAAGGTGAGTCCCGCCGCCGGCTCGTCGAGCATGATCAGGCGCGGCTCCCCGGCCAGCGCGCGGGCCACTTCGAGCAGACGACCCTGACCGAAGGAAAGATTATCGACTTCGGCCCCCTCCCATTCGGCAAGCCCGACGAAATCGAGCAGCTCATGGGCGCGGTCACGCAACTCGCGCTCCCGGTCGCGCGCCGAGGACGCGCCGAACAGCACCGATATCCAGGATGAATTGAACCTTGTGTGGGCCCCGACCAGCAGGTTTTCGATCAGGGTCATACCGGAAAACGGGCTGTTATG
This sequence comes from Pseudomonadota bacterium, assembly GCA_036339495.1. Lineage (GTDB taxonomy): Bacteria > Pseudomonadota > Alphaproteobacteria > MPNO01 > MPNO01 > CALGIA01. Next base: position 7,222 of record JAYZAW010000112.1, read on the forward strand.
CTGAAACGTGCGCATCACCCCTTGCGCGGCGATCTGATGCGGCTTGAGCCCCAGCAACGGCGCGCCCCGCAGCTCAACCGAGCCGGCATCGGCGGCCAAAGCCCCGGCCAGCAGGTTGAATGTGGTGCTTTTGCCCGCGCCGTTGGGACCGATCAGACCCAATATTTCGCCTTCATTGAGATCGAAAGACAAATCGTCGACCGCCACCAGCCCGCCGAACCGTTTGCCGAGACCTCGCGCCGTCAGCAGGACACTGCCCATCAGCGGGCGCCCCATCGCCGCCGGGCGCTGTCCCACAACCCCATCAGCCCAGCGGGCTGGAACAGGATCGCCGCCACCACCAGCACGCCGAAGCCGAGCATGTAATGCCGCCCGACCCATTCTTCCAGCACTTCCGGCGCGAGAAACAGCAGCGCGGCCCCGATGACCGCGCCGGCGTGCCGTCCGGCGCCGCCGATCACGATCATGAACAGCAGCAGGAACATCGGCTCCAGCCCGAACACCAGGGGGCTGAGATAATTGTCGGTAAAGGCGTAGGCAATGCCCGTCACGCCCGCCAGGGTGCTGGTCAGGGTGAAGGCCGCGACCTTGGTGCGAAACACATCGACCCCCATGGCGGCGGCCGTCGCGGGATTGTCGCGGATCGCGCGGCAGGCGCGGCCGAACCAGCTATGGTCGAGCCGCACCAGAATGGCCAGCGTCATCAGGAAAACCGCCACGATCACCAGCGTATAGCCGCCATCGCCCGACGACAGTCCAAAATAATCCGGCGCCGCGTATCCGGAAATTCCCTGCGGGCCGCCGGTTATCTCGCCGCCCTGCAAAAGCACCACCGAAAACAGCTGCGCAAACGCCAGCGTCGCAAGCGCAAGAAAAAATCCCTCCAGCCGGGTCGCCGGAATCGCCACCAGCAACGCGACAATGCCGCAGATCACAATCGAGCCGATAATCGCTAGCGGCAGGGGCCAACCGAACTGAAACGCGAGCACCACGACGCCATAGGCCCCGATTCCGTAAAATGCGATATGGGAAATCGCCAGCTGGCCCGCGATGCCGAATAGAAAATTGAAGCCGACGCAGAGCGTCGCCACCAAAAGCAATTTCCGAAACAGATCCGCCGCGTAGCCGTCCAGGGTCAGCGCCAGGGCGGCCAGAATTGCCGTTCCCCCAAGCCAAGCGGCGAACGCCCGCATCAGCTGCCGCCCTTGGCGCGCAACAAACCGTCGGGCCGGAGCATCAAAAACAGGATCAGCATGACAAACGGCACGCCGATGGCGAATCCCGATGGAATGGGCGCATATCGCAGGGTCAGTTTTTCGACCAACGCCAACAGCAGCCCGCCGAGCAGTGCGCCTTCGACCCTTCCGACCCCGCCGATCACCAAGGCCGTAAAGCCCTTGACCGCCAACGGCAGCCCCATCAGGAAATGCACCGATGTGATCGGCGCCACCAGAAGCCCGGCGAGACCGGCGATAGCCGCGCCGCCGGAAAACGCCAGCACGGCGACCAGCTTCAAATTGATGCCCATCAGGGCGGCCGCCATGCGGTTCAGCGCGACGGCTTCGAACGCCTTGCCCCAGACGGTTTTTTCAAACAGCAGCCAGACCAGAAAAAACACCGTCAGCGTCACGGACAATATGAAAAAACTCTGGCTCGAACCCGCGAATGGTCCGATTTCGACCCGGCCGAACCCGAATGGCATGGGCACAAACATATTGTCCACGCCCCAGATCAGCGAAGCCGCCTCGCGATAGACCACCAGCATGCCGAGCAGCGCCAGGACCGGGCTCAGCACCGATGCGCCGCCCTCGACCAGCGGGCGCACGGTCAACCGCTCGCTCAGCCAGCCGATCAGCCCGACCGCCAGCACGGCCAGCGGCAACCCCGCGATCCACGGCAACTTACCCTCGGCGATCAGCGTGACGCCGGCAAACGCGCCGAGCGCCACCCATTCGCCGCTGGCGAAATTGATGATGCCGGTCGGCCGCAGCACCAGCAGATAGGACAGCGCGACGAGCCCGTAGATGCACCCGGCCTCGCCGACGCTGACCAATAGCTCGAGAAGATCGGTCAATGCGCCGACCGTTATGTATCAGTACCCGCTATGCACCACCGGACCATGGGCGTTGTTCTTGATCACCCGGACAACCGCGCCCTGGGTGGAAAATCCGGCCCGGTTGGCGGCGAAATTGACCGACGCCCCCTTGGCTCCGAGCACGCCGACATAGCCCTTTATGGCGCTGATCGCGGCGCGGATTTTGTCGGCATCGGTCGACCCGGCGTTTTTAATCGCCATCGCCATGACGTGGAGACCGTCATAGCCGTATGCCGGCAGGGAGAACGGTGTTTTGCCATAGGCCTTTTTGTAGCTGGCGATAAAAGCCCTGGACTGCTTCTTGTCGGGGTCGAAGGCGTCGATGAAAGCGACCCCCTCCAGCATGCCGGGAATGACCTGCAGATAGCGCGGCACCGACAGGTTGAACGAGCCCAGAATCGGCTGTTTCATGCCGAGCTGATGATAGGCCTTGAAGAAGGTCGACATGGCGGACACCACGATACCGGAATGGTAGATCGCATCCGGCTTGGCGGCGCGCACCTTCTGCATTTGCGGAATAGCGTCGGTCGATCCGATTTCGATGGTCTGTTCGACGACCACTTTGGCGCCGCTTTTTTCCAGGCTCTGCTTGAAAATTCTGCCCAGATAAGTGCCGAGCCCGGAATTGTCCTTGACCAGTCCAATCCGCTTGAAATTGTTCTTCTTGTTATAGGCCATCAGGGTGCGGATCTGGGTCGAACCCAGCGGACCCATCTGGAAGAAGTAAGGGTTTTTCAGCTTGGTGGTCAGGTAGCCGGCCGAATTGGCGGGCGTCATGTGGGGCATCTTGGCCTTCATGGTGACGGTCTGCGCCTGCTGGGTCGAGGGCGAGTTGGAAATGCTGAGGATCGCTACCACTCCGGCGTCGATCAGCTTGCGCGCCTTGGTCGCGGACACATCGGGCTTGCTCTGGTCGCTTTCGTAGAGAAGCTCGATCTTGCGGCCGAGAATGCCGCCGGAATTGTTGATTTCCTTCAGCGCCATTTCGAGGCCTTGCTCGATGGGTTTGGCCCAGGCGGCCGAATTGCCGACCCGGTCGGTGATGATGCCGATCTTGATGTTGGCCGCGGACGCGCCGGCAATGCCAACGACGGACAGCATGGCAGCCGCAACGCTCAGCCCCATGATTTGTTTGGTGAATTTCATGATATTCCTCCTCGGATTCTGTTTTTAATTGGTCGTCCGTAAGGTTAGGTAACCCCGTCTCGATGGTCCTCGCGAACCTGGTTGGCGTGATGTTGGGTTTCCTTAGATGCGTTCCATTCCTTGAGCATGGGGTCGGCGATATCGGCCAGCTTTCGCGCAAGTTCATCGCCGGTGGTGTCATAGGCCAGCTCCAAACGATGGCCGTTGGGATCGAAGAAATAGATCGACTGGCAGATCTCATGATCGATCGGCCCGATCACGTCGACGCCGGCATCCTCGATGCGCTTTTTCATGGTCTCCAGCACCTCCATGCTTTCCACATCCATCGCCAGATGCTGGACCCATTTGGGCGTGTTGGAATCGAACTGCATGGGCGGCGATTTCGGCACTTCGAAAAACGCCACATAGCTGCCGTCATCCATCTGGAAGAAGATATGCATATAGGGCGACTCTTCGCCGGTCGACGGCACCTTGTCGTCGGAAATCGCCATGGCGTATTTCAGACCCAATACCTTGGTATAAAAATCCGATGTTTCCTGCGCATCGTTGCAGCGATAGGCAACATGGTGAAGCCGGCGGATCGTCATGGGATTTCTCCTATTCGATTGGATTGTCATGACCGTTGGTACGAGACTACATGAACCCGTGCGCCGGGCCTATCCGGAAATCAGTCGGCGTCCGCGTTGGCCAGCGCCCATTTCAGGACCGAATTGGCCTTCTGCTTGCGGCCCGACACGTGGCGCAGCAGCAGGATCTGGCACGGGCCGGAGCCGTGCGGGCGCAAATCCTGGATGCCGGCCTCGTGGTGGGCGGCGATCTCGACCTGCTGCAGCGCCCAGTCGAGTATTTCCAGATCGTTGAGCGGGCGGACATGCTCCGCGACCGCGCGCCATTGCTGGCTGCGGGTCTGTGCCGGCCGGTCCGTCACGGGATGATGGCTGACAAAATCCTGGATCAGTTTCCATTTCCGGTGCTCAAGCCGCGCGCGGGTGATATGGGGCAGACCGTCCCATTCCGCCCGCTCGATATCTGCGAGAGTTTCGGATAATTCGCTGATCAGTTCGCAGTCCATCCCCGGCGCCGGTCGGCGTCAATCCGAGCCAAAGAGTTTATCGCCCATCTGGTCGATCAGCACGCCGGCCTTGCGGATGGCGCATTCATTGGCGTCGCCCTGGGTCGGAAAGATGTCGGCGCGGATGAAGTCGTGTTCGCGCATGCCGTCCGGGAATTCGCGTGAAATGCGCGCCGCGGTCATCCACTGGCCGTTTTCCTGGAATGAGTTCGGCTGGATGGTATAGCCGTCATGAACCACCGGGTCGGTAAAGCTGTCGGGTTGGGGGCCCCGTTGCGACGACGCCGACCCGAAGAAACGGCTCAGAAGCCCGCCGATGCTGAATGCCATTTTGCGCCCCGTTGTCAATGAATGAGTTGGACCAAGTTAAGGCCATTCGTTCAACCGGTTCAAGCCCCGCCCTTCCGCCGGTAACGAATTCCGCCATAGAATAGGTGCGGGCGCATCAGGGAGAAGAATTAATGACGACCATAGCCAGGTTGATACGGAACCGGTTCGGGCTCGACACCCAGGCCGGGGCGGGGTGGGAGGCGGACGGCGGCAGCGCGACGCTGGCCGGGCTATTAAATCGGCGCTCTTCCCGGCGCTATACGGACGAGCCGGTGCCGGACGAATTGCTTGAGGTGCTGCTGGCCTGCGCCCAGTCGGCCCCGACCAAATCCAATTTGCAGCAATATTCCATTATCGTGGTGAGTGACCCCGGACAGCGCAAGGCGCTCGCCCCGCTATGCCCGGATACCGGCCAGATGGAAGCCTGCGCGCTGTTTCTGGTGTTCTGCGCCGATCTGCGCCGCAACCGGCGGATTGGCGAATTCCGCAGCCGCCCCAACGACAACGATAATATGGACTCCTTCCTGAACGCGACCGTGGATGCGGCGCTCGCCATGCAATGCTTTATCACGGCAGCGGAATCCGTCGGGCTCGGAACCGCCTGCATCAGCGAGGTGCGTAACCGGATCGGCGAGCTGTCCGACGTGCTGGACCTGCCCGAGGGCGTGTTTCCGATTTCGGGCCTGACCGCCGGATGGCCGACGGCGGACGGTTTTATCAATCAACGCATCCCGCCCAGCGTCGTGGTGCACCGGGACCGATATGACGACGCGGCGCTGGAAGCCGAGATCGAGGCGTATGATAAGCGCCGCCACGACATCTTCCCGATCGCGCCCGACAAGCAGCGCCATGCCGACAAGTACGGCGCGGCCGAATATTGCCCGTGGTCGGAAAATGCCGCGCGCCAGCTCTCAATCCCCGAACGGCCTGGGTTTCGGGCTTATCTGAAATCACGCGGTTTCGCGCTGGATTAAGACGGTACGCCCGCGATCGCCTCAATCTCGACCAGCATTTCCGGGTCGACCAGCTTGGCGATCTCGACCAGGGTCGAGGCCGGGCGTGATTCGCCAAAAACTTCCTGGCGCACCGGGTTGATCAAGACGCGGTGTTCCATGTTGCGCAGGAACACGGTGACTTTCAGTACATCGCCGAAGCCGCAGCCTTCGGTGGCGAGGATTTTCCCCATGTTTTCGAATATTCTGCGCGCCTGAACGACCGGGTCGCCCTTGCCTAAGACATTGCCGTCGCCGTCGGTCGCCACGATGCCAGAGATGAACAGAAGATCGCCGAACCGCACCGCGTCGGTATAATGGCTGACCGGCGGGCCGAGCTCTTCGAGCCGAATTTCTCTTCGCATATTTTCCCCCTCGGCGGATAGGCACCAACATTAAACGCTCAAAAGGAATGTTCACATGACAATCGAACGGGTGACAACCGGCAAACCCCTGGAAAGCAGGATGCCGCACGGGCCGGGGGTGATTTCCTCCGGGCGTACGCTTCATACGTCGGGCCAGGTGGCGCGCGATGCGGACGGCGCGGCGGTCGGCGCGGGCGACATGAAAGCGCAGCTGGAACAGGTCTGGCGCAATCTGGCCGACGTGATCGAGGCGGCCGGCGCGGATTTCTCCCGCGTGATCAAATTCACCATCTATGTCACGGACATGGACGCGTACCAGCGGGTGCGCGAGATCGGCAATCAATATTACGCCGACAAACCGGCCACCACATTGGTCGAGGTCTCGCGCCTGGCGAGCCCCGAGATGATGGTGGAAATCGAAGCCGTGGTAGCCTTGGATTAGTCTCCCGCGGTGAGGCCCGGCTGCCAGAGGATGTCGCTAGCACCGTCGTCATTTTCGCTCCGCGCCAGAACGAACAACAGATCGGACAGGCGGTTCAGATAGACTCCCGCTTGGGGATTGGCCGGCTCCTGCGCGGCCAGCGCCACGAAACTACGTTCGGCCCGGCGCGTCACCGTACAGGCAAAATGGAGATGGGCCGCCGCCGGCGTCCCGCCCCGCAGCACAAAAGATTTCAAGGGCTGTAGCGCTTCATTGGCGGCGTCGATTTCGGCTTCAAGCCGCGCCACCTGGCCGGGCTGAATGCGCAGATTGCCGTCGCCCGAATCGTCCCCCGGGCGCGAGATATCGGCGCCGAGGTCGAACAGATCGTTCTGGATGCGCTTGAGCGCGTCCGCCAATCCGCCCGGTTCGACGTGAAGCAACGCCAGGCCGATGGCTGCGTTGGCTTCGTCGGTATCGCCCTGGGCATGCATGCGGGGAGAATGTTTCGTAACCCGCGTGCCGTCGCTCAGCGACGTTTCGCCCTTGTCGCCGCCACTGGTATAGATACGGTCCAGCTTCACCATGTTTCTCGCCCCCGTTCAGCGTTTCACAAATTCTTTCAGCCCGTCG
>JAYZAW010000113.1:0-7646 GCA_036339495.1 Pseudomonadota bacterium
TGATCGCCGAGGGCGGAAAACCGCATTTTCTGACGCGTGGCCATGGCGGCAATCAACCCGGACCGGTCCGGGTCGACCCGTCGCAACATGACGCCAGCGCGATCGGGGACGAAGCCATGCTGCTCGCCGAAATCGCACCATGCTGGGTGGCCCGCAACCGCGCCGACGGAGCATGCGCCGCGGTCGACGCCGGAGCCAGATGCATCATCATGGATGACGGATTTCAAAATCCCGGTCTCGCCAAAGATCTGTCGCTGGTGGTTATCGACGGCGGGTTCGGGTTCGGCAACGGGTGCATCATTCCGGCCGGTCCCTTGCGCGAAAATCTGTCCGCGGGTATTCGCCGCGCCGACGCCGCAATCCTGATCGGCGGGGACACCTCCAATACAGAACGAAAATTGGGTAGTCAGTTGCCGGTGCTGCATGCGCGCTGTGTTCCGGCGCCGGAAACGCCCTCGTTCGCGGGCCGGTCCGTGGTCGCCTTCGCCGGCATCGGCCGCCCGGAAAAATTCTTTGCATCCTTGCGTGAAACGGGTTGCGACCTCAAGGCGATCCACGGCTTTCCCGACCATCATGTTTTCGCGCCGGAGGAAATCGCCGCGATTGTGGAACAGGCCGCCGCGCTGGATGCGGTGGCGATCACGACCGCCAAGGACGCGGTTCGTTTGCCGGAAGATGCGCCCAACATGATCCAGGTTTTTCATGTCGGGCTTGAATGGGACGCACTGGACGACATAAGCGCGCTGGTCAGGCGCGCCGTGGCGGGATGATGGGAATGGGCAAGCTGATAAAATTATCGATCCGTTATCCGCTTGAGGCCTTGGCGGCAATTATTTTTTATTCCTTTTTCGCGGTCCTTCCGATCGATATGGCGTCGGCCATCGGCGGCTTTGTCGCACGCTGGATCGGCCCGTTCATCCCGGTCACAAAGCGCGCGCGCCGCAATCTCGAAATAGCCATGCCGGAGACCACGCCGGATCAGCGCCGCCGGATCATCCGGGGCATGTGGGACAATCTCGGCCGCGTCGTTGGCGAGTACCCTCACATCAAGGCCATTGCGCGCAACGCGGGACGGGGCGGAAGAGTGGAAATCGTCGGCGAGGAATACACCGACGCAATGCGCCTCCCGGACAAGCCGGGCATATTTTTCTCCGGCCATCTCGCCAATTGGGAGGTCTTTGCGATGTCGGCTTCGGCGATCGGCTTCGATTACGCGCAAGTTTATCGCGCGCCCAACAACATGATCATCAGCTGGCTGATACAGCAGATCCGCGGATTGGCGCCGGAGAAACAGATTCCCAAGGGCTCGGACGGCGCGCGCATGGCGATCTCCACGCTGAAGGCGGGCGGCGAGATCGGCATGCTGGTCGACCAGAAAATGAATGACGGCATTGCCGCGCCGTTTTTCGGACGCGACGCCATGTCGCCGCCGGCCGTGGCGCAGCTCGGCCGGCGCTATAATTGCGTCGTGGTGCCGGCCCAGCTGGAGCGGACGGGCGGCTGCCATTTCCGCCTGACCTTTTTTCCGCCCATGGAAATAGCGTCGACCGGGAACCGCCAGGCCGATACGCTGGCGACCGTCACCCGGGTCAACGAATATCTCGAATCCTGGATAAGGGAACGCCCCGAACAATGGCTGTGGCTGCACCGCCGCTGGCCGGATTAGACTATTCCTGCTAGCTTGCGGATATCATGAAATGGCTCAAATACATTCCCATTTTGCTGGCGGCGCTGTTGATCGGCCCGCTATCCATGGCGGCGGGGGGTAATTTGAATAGGGATTGGCGCACGGCGAGCCGTGACAGCGCGGGGCTGGCGCCGCGCCCCGCCGATACGCCGGAAGCCGTGGCGCAAATATATGCGGCGCGCGCATTCGGGTGGCGCGGCGCGCTCGCGGTCCACACCTGGATCGCCGTGAAACCCGCGAACGCCGCGTCCTATACCACCTATGAAGTCATCGGCTGGTACACCATGGGCGGGGGCAGCGCGCTCTATGTGCAAAACGGCGCGCCGGACCGGCGATGGTTCGGATCGACACCCGAAATGTTGGTCGATTTGCGCGGCGAGAAAGCGGAACGCGCCATCGCGGGCGTTAAGGCCGCGGTCGTGCGCTATCCCTACAAGAGCGAATATCGCACCTGGCCGGGTCCCAACAGCAACACTTTCACGGCTTACGTGGCCCGCAACGTGCCGGAATTCGGCGTCGACCTGCCGCCGACCGCGATCGGCAAGGATTACATCGCCGGCGGCACGCCGTTTGCGCTCTCGCCCAGCACGACAGGCATCCAACTTTCATTGTTTGGATTGGCGGGCGTAATCGTCGCGGTCGAAGAAGGTCTCGAAATCAATCTGCTGGGGCTGAATTTCGGGATTGATCCCGGCGATCTGGCGTTGCGGCTGCCGGGCATCGGCAAGATCGGATTTTAGTCCCTATTCCATCGTGGTTTGGGTTTGGGTTTGAGTTTTTATAGGAGAAAATATTCATGGCGACAGTGACCGAGATTGCGCCCGATGTCTTTCGCTTGACCGCATTCAACGAAGCGGCGAATTTTCAATTTTCCAGTTTCCTGGTCAAGGATGACGAACCGCTGCTGTATCACACCAATCTGCGGGGCTTCTTCCCCAACATAATCGACGCGGCTTCCCGCGTACTCGATCCGGCGACGATCCGCTGGATCGGGTTCAGCCATTTCGAATCCGACGAATGCGGCTCGCTCAATGACTGGCTGGCCCAGGCGCCCCATGCCGAACCGGTGTGCAGCTTCGTCGGCGCGCGCACCAGCGTTGGCGATTTTTCCGACCGGCCGCCGCGCGTACTGGGGGCGGATGAAACGCTGGAAACCGGATCGCATAAATACCGCCTGATCGAGACCAAGCATCTGCCCCATTGCTGGGACGCATCGATGATGTTCGATGAAGCCGGCCGTACGCTGTTCTGTTCCGATCTGTTCGGGCCTGGCGGCGACGTTGCGCCGTTGATCCATGACGGCCTCATCGACCTCACCACGGAATACAACAAGGCGCAACAGCAGGGTCCCATGTCGCGGTCGGTTCCGATTACGGCCGAAACCCGGCCGATCCTGGAAGGCCTGGCCGATCTCGCACCGACCACGCTGGCCTGCATGCACGGCTCGAGCTTCAGTGGCGACGGCGGCATGGCGTTGCGCGATCTCGCCGATCTGTTCGACGAAATTTCAAAACAGGGTATCCAATCATGACCGCGACTAACGATGTTGAAGCATTATTGCCAGTAAAGCTCGGCGCCGGCGGCGGCGTGCATTACGCCCAGGGCATCCGAGCCGGGCGTTGGGTTTTCGCCACCGGTCATATGGGACAGGATTTTGAAAACGGCATGGCGCCCGATGTTATGAACGTACGCGCGCCCCATTCCGGCGCGCCGAAACGGGAAAAGGAAGCGTCGCTGATTTTCGACCACATCGAAGCCGTGCTCACGGCCGGCGGCACCGAACTCGCCAATGTGGTGCGCACCGATCAGTACTACACCACGGTCCATGCGGTGCCGCCCTACCAGGCCACCCGCCGGTCGCGCTTCGGCGCGCTGATCCCGCCTTCGACCTCGATCGTGGAACAGGGCTTCGTCGTGCCGGGCGCCGATATCAATCTGCAGGCGATCGCGGTCGTTCCGGAGGACGGATTCCAACCGGAGCATATCCAGAACAAGGAACTCGCGGGCCGACCGACCTCGGGCTATTCTCCGGCTCTGACGGTCGGCGATTTCGTTTTCGTGCCGGGCATCACCTCCATGGCGCAGGGCGACGAGCCGAGGCGCAACGCGGTCGCCGAAGCCGCGCGGATCGAACAGGGCATGCAGTGGGGTGGACAATCGATCAAGCTCGAGACCGAGTTCATCATCACCAACCGGATCACGCCGTCGCTGGCCCTTGCCGGCGCGACGATCGACGATATCGTCAAGGCGCAAATTTATCTATCCGACCCGGACGATTACTCGGCCTGCAACGACGCCTGGATCAAACATTTCGGCGATAACGGTCCGGCGCTGTCGATCATCCCGTGCGCCACCGAAGGCCTCGCGGTGATCGACGGCAAAATCGAAATCAACGTGCTGGCCGTCAAATCCGGCGGCGCGACCAAGAAGGAACACATCACGGCGGGTGTCGAAACCGCGTTTCAGGGTCAGGTCGAGGCCGTGCGCGCCGGCGACCTGCTGTTCATGTCCGGTCTTATGGCCAGTGATGTCACCGGGCTCGTGGCGCAAGCGGAACGGGACCCCGGCCAGCCCTGGTATTCATCGCCGGCCACGGCCCAGGCCGAATGCATCATTGCCAGCGCGGAGAAAATCTGTCAGACGGCGGGAACCTCGCTCGGCAACGCGGTGCGCATTCAGCAGTTCCACACCGATATCAGCGAGTTCTATCCAGTCCATCAGGCATGGCGGCGGCATTTGCCGGATGCCGCCTTGCCCTTCGCGGCCGTGCACGTGCCCCATCCCCTGCCGGTCCCGGGCGCAACAATGCTGATGGATATCTGGGTTTATGCGCCGTAAATGGCGGTTTCCAAACGATAACGGCCCGATTTCGACATGGTTTATAAATGATTTAAACCTAGGGTTCCCCGAAAAGGGGTTACCGCGATCGCCAAGGATAACGTACGAAAAGCCTTCCAGTCCCGCGACCAGCGTATTGAGGACCGGTTTACCGACGCCCGGATACATTTCAATTCGGGACAGTTAAAAAGGGCCGAGGCGCTTTGCCGCCAGATCATCCGCAGGCAACCGCGCCATAGTGGCGCGCTGCATCTGCTTGGGATCATGGCGCGTGGCGACGGACGGCCGGAGCGCGCGGTCCAGCTGTTGGAAAAGGCGGCAATTGGATCCCCGGACGACGCCGCCGTGCTGACCGATCTCGACAACACGCTCAAATCCCTCGACCGGCTCGATGAAGCGACGGAGAACCACGAATGGGTCGTCACGCTGACCGATGAGATTCCAGGCGCGCTGTCCAACCTGGCGACGACCTATATGCGCGCGGGCCGAGTCGACGAAGCCGTCGCACTTTTGGAACGCGCCGCCGGGCTGGCGCCGGTCGTCACGAAGCCGCCACCGCAAGCCTGAACAATGCCCTGGTTCTGTCGCCGGATCACATCGGCGCCAGATCCAACCTCGGCGTGGCGCTGCGCGAACAGGGCAGGCTGCCCGAAGCCATCGAGGAACTCCGTCTGGCGCTGTACCGCGCGCCGCTATACGCCGATGTTGGTTGGAATTCGTCACTGGTCCTGTTGATGAACCAGGATTGGTGGGCCGGATGGGAGGAATATGAATGGCGACGGCGAATCAGCGGGTTCGCCATCCGCCATATCGATGGAGATGCCTGGGACGGCTCGGATCTTGACGGGCGGGTCCTACTGGTTCACGCCGTACAGGGGCTCGGCGACAGTTTCCAGTTCGCGCGTTACCTGCCGCTGCTGGTCGACAAGGGCGGCCGAGTTATTTTCTCGGCGCAGGATTCCATCGTTCCACTGATGGCGCAATCGCCGGCCCTGCCGGACATCGGCGGGACATCCGCGCCCCTTCCTGAATTCGATGTTCACGCGCCGCTGATGTCCCTGCCCTTTCTGCTGGGCGGCGGGCCGCCGGTGCTTTTGGACGACGGCCCCTGGCTCGCGGCCGCGCCAGACCGAACCGCGAGATGGCGCGGCGCCATGGGCGGTCCCGAATTCAAGATCGGCATCGCCTGGCAGGGAAACGCGGACTACAAGGCCGACCGGTACCGATTGATCGCGCTTGCTGAGTTCACGCCGGTGGCCGCTCAGCCCGGAGCCCAGCTCTATAGATTGCAACAGGGCTTCGACGCGGAACAGCTCGACGGCGTCAGCTGGGAAAGCGCGGTCACCCGCGCCGGCGGTTTGTGCGTCGAAACCTGGCTGGCGCTGGCGCACATCCCCGATTGGCGCTGGGGCCTGACGGGAGCCGCCACGCCCTGGTACCCGTGGATGCACCTGTTCCGCCAGCAAACGCCCGGCGATTGGGGCGGCGTCTTCGCGCATATTTCCGTCGAACTCGTAAGCCGCATGCGAAAGCCGGGTGTTTAAATTCCCGCTCGGACCTCTTCCGACCGGTCCCACAAATTGGGCACCACCGTATTTGAATAACCCGACACGAACGGCTTGGCCACGCCGGTATCGGCATCGAAGACATGACGCGACACCGCCCCGATATTGGCGCCGTAGATGTGAATGCTGATCGAGGCGCGATCGGTCAATGCGTTGGACACTTCGTGGACATCACCGATGCGTGGCGAAACGGCGCTCACCTGACCGGGCCGCAGCATTTCTTCATCGCCGATTTCGAGATTTCCGTCTCCATTGCGGAAAAATCCCCGCGCGCGCTCCGACCCGCGCAGCATGCCGATCAGCCCCCAGACCATATGATCATGCACCGGCGTCCGCTGGCCGGGACCCCAGACGAAGCTAACCACGGAAAACCGCTCGAGCGGATCGCAATAGAGCAGATATTGGGAATAGATTTCTGGATTCGGTTCGGCGAATTGGTCCGGCAGCCAATCGTCGACCGCGACCAGATTGCTTAACAAGGACGTACCTTCCTCCAGAATGACTGCCTCGTCATTCGTGCGTTCCACAAGCCGTGTCATATGTTGAACAAAGCTCCGCAAGCGGTCGGGGCGCGGCATCGGTCTCTCCCTATCGATTGTCCTTCTCCATATCCCGTCCAAGGCCATTAAGGAAACAAAATTGCTTGTAATTTTTTACTGTATAATATGATTTTTATTCAACTAATAGTCGGACCGGCACGAAATTCCAAAATTGCGGTTTATCGGCGATGTCATATTCCAAGTTAATTCTCGCCGCGGTCATGCTTTGCGGTGTTGTATTTTTGAACTCCGGCGCTAAAGCCAAACGGGTCGGCGACGTCATCCGGGTCGGCATCTGGGACGGCTATAAATATATCGACAATCACTCCGGAAAGTTTTTCCACTGCCTCATGGGCGCGGAATTCAAAAGCGGCATAACCGTGTTCTTCTCCATTAATCGCCGGTATGGCGTTTCCGTCGGTTTCTATAACTCCAATTGGAATTTTCAGCCCCACTCGACCTACCCGGTCCGGCTCAGCGTCGATCGCTCAATTTCCCAGAACATCGACGCCACGACCAATTCCAAAAAGACCATCCGGATCGTTTTGCGGAACAAGAATGCCTGGTATGCGGCGTTTCGCAAGGGTCGCCGCATGCGGCTCGACGCCGCGAAAGGGAGATTTGATTTCCGCCTGGTAGGAACATATGTCGCCTTGCCCCGGATGCTCAATTGCGTTGATCAGGCGCTGTCAGCGGAACGCGGGAAAGGACAGAACAACCCATTCGGAAAAACCTCGGTAAACCCATTTTCGACCGCCAAGAAACAGCCCGCTTGCTTACTCATCTGTCTTTTCCACGGGCGTTAAATTCAGCGACACCGAGTTTATGCAGTAGCGCTGGCCGGACGGCATGGGGCCATCGGGGAAGACATGGCCAAGATGGGCATCGCATTTTGCGCAATGCACCTCGGTCCGCTTCTGGAACATGCTCCAATCGACCGTGGTCTCCACGCTGCCTTTCCCCATGGGCGCATGGAAGCTCGGCCAGCCGGTGCCGGAATCGAACTTGGTCCCCGAC
>JAYZAW010000114.1:0-7021 GCA_036339495.1 Pseudomonadota bacterium
TGTCCGTCTAGCTGGCATATTTAGTTTGGCGCGCGGGGCGTTGAACGATTCGGATCGTTCTCGGCGATTTTTGTCGTTCGGGGTCGGCCGAACCGCGATTGTATCAACCGATCGCTCCTAATGATGGGCGATCAGCGAACAGGGAGGCATAAAATCTGCTGACCAACGCAGTCAAATTCACCGATGCCGGCGGCACGATCACGACGCGCGCGCGGCTACGCGACGACGGCGGCATTACGATGGAGGTCGCCGATACGGGGATTGGCATCGCGGAAGACGACATCGAGGGCGCGCTGACGCCGTTTACCCAGGTCGGCGGCGGCGTGGCCGAGCGCGAAGAAGGCGCCGGTCTTGGCCTTCCGCTCGCCAAGTCGCTGGTGGAACTGCATGGCGGTACGCTCGAATTGCACAGCTCCATGTGCGCCGGCACCGTCGTGGTAATAATATTTTCCGCATCGTGCAGCGTCACCTGATAACATTGCCCCGGATATTCATTTAAGGGCGCGCGCCACGGTGCGCGTGCGGGGGAATAATAATAAAAATGAAAACATCTCTGTTTTACTTGCCGACCGTCGGCAATCGGGCGGAAATCGAAGCCGGCATGGCAGGGATGCGGCCGGAACTTTACAGCCAAATGCTGTCCGAAGTCGGCGAACAAGCGCGTCTGGCGGACGAGCTCGGCTATCATTCGATCAGCTTCACCGAACATCATTTCCATGTCGAGGGGATCGAGCTGTCCAACAACCCCGTGATGCTGGACCTGTATATTGCCATGCAGACCAAGAACATCCGGGTCGGCCAGCTCGGCATTGTCTTGCCGGCCAGCAACCCGATCCGCGTGGCCGAGGATATCGCCATGCTGGACCATATGTCCGGCGGCCGCGTTGATGTCGGGTTCGCGCGCGGCTATCAGCGAAGATGGGTCGATGTCATGGCCCAGCACGCCCATGGCGTTCAGGGCGCGTTGCCCCACCAGCATGATGAGATCGACGCGGCCAACCGCGCCGCGTTCGAGGAAAACTTCGACATCATCATGAAATGCTGGACCGAGGAAATGCTGACCCACGACGGCAAGTTCTGGACCGTTCCTCTGGACGGCACGCCGTGGGAAATCGAGGCGACGCAAAAATACGGCAAGGGCGTTGAAGACGGCGTGCTCAAATCCGTCGGTGTTGTGCCCAAGCCGTTGCAAAAGCCGCACCCGCCATTGTTCCAGCCATTCGCATCTTCCGACAGCTCGATCCGCTGGTGCGCCGACAAGGGCGCCACCGCCGTGCTGCCGCCGATGCATCTGAGCCACGAATCCCGGCTGACCGAACTCTATGCGGACGTCTCGGGCCGCGCCCTGGGTGACGGGGTGGCTTATCTGCGTGACGTGGTCGTGGCCGACACCGATGAGGAAGCGTTCGAACTTTGGCGCAATGCCAGTCGTTTCGCGTCCGATCTATGGTTCGTGCCGTTTGGATTCCGGCGCGGCATGATCGATCCCGTTACAGGCGAAATGCCGTCCGATGACGATATGTGGGAACAGGGATATGCTTTGGTCGGCTCGGTCGATACCGTGTGCAAGCGGCTTGAAGCCATGATGAAGGACCGTCCGGTTGCCTGGCTATTCGCCTGGACCTTCAATGCGTTGATCCCGCATGACAAGCTGATGCGCTCCATCGAATTGTATCAGACGCAAGTCCTGCCGCGCGTCCTTGGCGCTTGAATGGAGGTACGACATGAGTGAGCTGAATTCGGTCCAGACATCTCTGAACTATCTGGTCGATACGGGGATAAAACCGGCCACGCATCTATATCTGCCCCTCGGCGACCCCAAGCGAATTGTCGGCGATTACAAGCCCTTTGACGTGACCATCCGCGATGCAAGGCCGATCGCCGACAGATTTAAACTGGAGCGCGAAGGCTTTGAGTTTCGCCGCCATCAAACCAAGGTTACCGATTTCTTCGATGAAGATCAGCGCCGCGAGATCTATGACCCGGAAATCGAAAATCTGGTACTCGAGGTCAGCCGCGCCAAGCGGGTGGTGGTGTTCGACCAGACGGTCCGCGTCCAGTCCGAAAGCACCCGGGCGGAGAAAGGCGTGCGCGAACCGGTGCCGCTGGTCCATAACGACTATACCGACAAATCGGCCGCCCAGCGGGTCCGCGACATCCTGCCTGCCCATGAGGCCGAGGATCTGTTGACCCGGCGTTTCGCGGTGATCCAGGTCTGGCGGCCGCTGCGCTGGAAGGTGAAGAAATTGCCGCTGGCGATCTGCGATGCCCAATCCATGACGCCGGCAGAAATATTTGAGTCCGATCTGATCTACCGCGACCGGGTCGGCGAGACCATGCGCATGACCCATAACCCGGATCACCGCTGGTTCTATTTCCCCGACATGGCGCCGGATGAGGCGATGGTGTTCAAAACCTACGAATCCGAAACCGATGGTCGGGCGCGCTTCACGGCCCATACCGCGTTTACCGATCCGACCAGCCCGGCCGATGCGCTGCCCCGGGAAAGCATCGAATCGCGGACATTTGCGTTTTATTGAGTTTGAGGAGAGGAATATTTCGATGAGTTTTACGCTTCGCATGGCAGGTCCGTCGCCGTTCGCCCGGAAAGTCATAATCGCGGCCTCCGTCCTCGGGCTTTCCAGCGACCTGAAGCTGGATCCGTCCAACACAATGGACGAAAGTGATTCCATCCGGGGGCAAAATCCGCTGGGAAAAATTCCGGCATTGATCCTGGAGGATGGACGGGTGCTCTATGACAGCCGGGTCATCGTCGAGTATCTCGACGCCGTCGCGGGCGGGGGAAAGTTGATTCCGGCCGACATGGATGCGCGCTTCGAGGCCTTGCGCGTTCAGGCGCTCGGCGACGGCATGGCCGATGCCGCGATTCTGATCGTTTATGATTCCCGATATCGCCCGGACGAGGACCCGAGCGAAGGCTGGCTCGCCCACCAACGGGGCAAAGTGGAACGGACATTGCAGGCATTGGAGGCCTCGCCGCCATCCATCGATCCGCCGAATATCGGGGCGATCGCCGTGGCTTGCGCGCTCGGTTATCTCGATTTCAGGAAACAGGTCGACTGGCGGTCCCTGAATCCCGGGCTGGTGTCATGGCTCCAGGATTTCGCGGCCGCCGTTCCGGCCTGGGACCAGACCCGCCCCGACGCTTAAATTTAGTCGCTTCGGTCGTGGCGCAGGATGTAGACGCCGTGGTTCTTGTCCGACACATAGATGCAGCCGCGCGCATCGACCAGGACGTCTTCCGATTGCGGCGCCATGGTCCTGGGAAGACCACCGCGCCGTGTTTCGGGCACGGGTGGGACGAAATATCCGACCTCTACCGGCAGCCGTTCATCGGAAATGTCGAAAATCCGTAAACCGGCATTGAAATAGGTCATGTAGATCAGATTGTCGTCCTGCATCAGCGCCGGCTGATGCTGCGCCTGATGCTGGTTGTGGGGTCCGAACCGTCCGCCGAACTCGCAGAAATTCTTGAACGGAGCGTCTTCAGGCGGGGCGGGCAGGGGAAAAGTCGACACCAGCCGGGGCGTTTCTTCGTCGCTGATATCGATCAGGCCGACAAATCCCAGCGGTTCGTCGCAATTCTCCCGAATCGCCTCCGAATTGGCCGCCACCAAATTGCGCGATGGAATCGGCGCCGCCGTATGAATGCCGAACAGCGATACATAGGGCGGCGAGACACGGAACCGGCTGACCTTGCGTGGCTGGGTGATATCGGAAATATCGAGCGTGATCACGCCGGCCCCGCCATATGGCAGATAAGCTCTGTCGCCCACGATATAGGCCCCGCCATGCAACGAGGTATGGGGCGGCGGGTCGCTTTCGCCGCCGGCCCGCCATTGGCCTTTATGCCACCAGCGCGAGACTTCAACCGGGTTGGCCGGATCCGCGATATCGACAATCATGTATATATTGCCGGTATAGCCGGGCACGCCCGCGGTCAGATGAACATAGCGCCCGCCATCATAGTAATTGCGATGGGTGCCGGTGCCGCCGGTTGAAAACGAGCCAATCTGTTTTGGGTCTTCCGGGTTTTCCACATCCCAGATCAAAATGCCTTCCGAGAAGGGTTGATCGGCATCGCCGCCCCAACCCGGCGCGATGCGTTCCAGCCCGGTGATCATCTTGCCGTCTGCCACCTGGAGCTGAATGGTCCAGGTGTTCGGCGGCCCTTCGATAAAACGGACCGGTTGCGGATCGGCGGGGTCTGTCACGTCGACGACTGACCACCCCCGGTGCCATAGATGGGCGACATAAAGATACCACCGGCCGGCCATTTCCTGGATCGCCAGCTTGAAGGCCGGCTTGCCGTCGAAATCGCAATAGCCTTCGGCCGTCACGTTACGGCTCCAGGATTGTCCCGGCGGAAACTGAGCCATCGGCAAACCTACATTTTCAGCAGTTTTTCCGCATTGCCGCTGAGGATCTTGATGCGGTCTTCCTGGCACAGCGGCACGTCATTTTCGACCCAATCCACGCCGGGCTCGTTTTCGACGAACGGGTAATCGATCGAGAACAGGATCCGGTCGATGCCCATCTCCATCACGCAGCACAGCAGGGCCGGGTTGGAGAAATTGCCGCTGGTGGTGATCCAGAAATGTTCGCAAAACGCATCGCGGAACGAGGACGACGATTTGTTGCCGGGGCGCGACAATGCCTGGTCGATGCGCCACAGCGAAAACGGCAGCGATTCGCCGAGATGGCCCAGGATGATTTTGAGGTTTGGATATTTGTCGAGCACGCCGCTGAGCACGATCCGGATGCCCTGGGTCGCGGTTTCCACCGTAAAGCCCCAGCCTGCCGTCAGCAGGGCAGGATACTGCTCAAGATAAGTTGCGTAATAGGCCTTGGTGACCTCCGGATGCGGGATTGCCGGATGCATGTAGAGCGGTACATCGAGCGCCGCGGCGCGCTCGAAAATCGGCCAGAATTTCTGTTCATCTAGGAATTCGCCATTGGTCAGCCCGTGAACCATGGCGCCCTTGAAGCCGTACTTGGTAACGCAGCGCTCCAGCTCGTCCGCCGCCGCTTTCGGGTCCGGCGTGGGCAGGGCGGCGAAACCTTGATAACGGTCCGGATTGCCGAGGATCGTCTCCTGCAGCCGGTCATTGACCAAGGTCGCCAGCCGGACCGCGATTTCCGGGTCGAGCCGTTGCGTCGACGGTGCGCCGTGAGATAGCACCTGGACGTCGACCCCGGCGTCATCCATCCCCTTGAGACGCGCTTCGCCGACATCGAGTATTCTTTCTTGAATCAGCGGCGGGTTGTTGCCCTTGAAGGTCGACGACAGCTCCGGATCAAAATAATGTTCTTCGATCGCGATCACGCGTTTGTTGGATTTGGTCGCCATAACCGGGCTCTCCTTTTCGATCTAATCTTAAACGGCTGCGATGGTCTGGACTTCCACCAGGAACGGTTCCTGCACCAGGCGGTCGACGATTAACAGCGTGTTGGGCGGGTACTTGCCGTCCGGAAACATTTTCGGAAACTCGCGCAAGCGATATTCCATGAATTCCTCGATCCATTGTTCATGCACCATATAGGTGGTGAATTGAACGATATTGCCCCAATCCGCATCGGCCGAGCGCAGCGCCGCGTGGAGATTGGAAAAAACCTGGGCGCATTGCGCCTGGAAATCCCGCACGCCCACCACATTGCCGTCCTTGTCGCCGGCCAGCATGCCGGCAATGAACAGGTATTCCGACGCCTTCACGCGCGTTACATGGGTGTATTGGCCCATCGGCGCGCCGAGCTCGTCGGGATTATAAATGTTGATATCCGCTGTCATGCCGTTCTGATCTCCGCGATTTAAAATGGGTCCTGTTTCGCGTTACCCTATCAGCCTCGCTGAGCAGGCGAAAGCGCCGGGCCGAGGAGGATTCTTGGCAAATTATGGATATTGCGTCATAAATCGTTGAGGTTTTATGGGCCATGGTTTCGGACAATGCTGAAATTCGACAAACATGATCCAACTCGGTTGACGGTCGACGAACTCGTCGCTGGCGATTTTGTGATGATTGAAGTTTCCGATACCGGAACCGGCATGACGTCCGACGTGAGTGAACGCGCCATGGACCCGTTCTTCACTACCAAGGATGTCGGATCCGGAACGGGTCTTGGTCTCAGCATGGTCTATGGTTTCGTCGAACAGTCGGGTGGGTCCGTGGAGATCGAAAGCCGGTCGGGAGAAGGAACCCAGGTCAAAATGTATCTTCCGCGAGCGTTTGCCAAAGCCGTGGAGTTGGAGGTGAGTACGCTGAATTCCTCGTTATCGGAAGAAACGCCGCGCAGCGCTGAGTTTCCTCGAAGGTCAGGCAACATTTTAATTGTCGAAGACGACACCATGGTTCGTCTGGCGGTCGCCCAGATGCTGCATGATCTTGGATGCCATACGATCGAGGCCGAAGATGGCGAGGTCGCATTGGAACTGTTGGCTGATCATCCCGAAATCGACCTTTTGTTTACGGATATCGTTTTACCCAAGGGGATCAGTGGGATCGATATCGCCCATGAAGCCAGACGCCAATTTTCCGGTCTGAAAGTATTGCTATCTTCGGGCTATCCCAAAAAGGGCGTCAAGGGGAAGTTACCCGAGGGTGACAAATTCTGGTTTCTGGAAAAGCCCTATCGCGCCGATGGATTATCCAAAATAATTGCCGAAATTTTTGAAACTTGAAAGTTTTCGCCGGTTTGATCGGCGTATTTTACGATTACCGTACAAGCCATTGGCATCTTCGGTTCAGTACCGCACAATCGAACGCGTGATCAATTCATGAAATGAAAAATGAGAGCACACGGGTTGGATGGGCGGTACAAACAATTTCAATAGGTCGTCGATGGATTGGGTTCAGCGCGCAAAGGACTTGAGCCCGGCTATCGACGCGGCGTCGGAACGAATTGACGCCGCGCGGCGAATTGCGCCGGATATCATGTCGGCGATGCATGAAGCGGAGTTGTTCCGCATGTGTCTGCCGCGTTCCATGGGCGGCGGCGAGGCGCC
>JAYZAW010000115.1:0-8025 GCA_036339495.1 Pseudomonadota bacterium
CGAGTGGTATCTGGAAAACCACAAAAGCCATATTGGATGAGGTGACGGCTCCGGTCCACACCCCCCCCCCGCCCCCCAACCGGGTGAAACGCGGTGGGTGGGCGGGGGGGGGCGCGGGCCCGCGCCGTGCCTAACCGAATATTCTAGGATTCATATCCCAGAAGTTTGAGGGATTTGCGGTAGTCGGTATTTCCGTCGAGTAGACGGCGGAGACCGGCCTCAACCGCATGTCTCCGGGCCCGTGTTATGTCGCGCGCGCCGCCGGCCCTCATTCAACGCTTCGAGAACGGCGTCGATCGGCAAGCCGGGGGACAGATAGAATTGCGGCGTCCAGGTGATCTCGGCGTAGCGGATGTTCTGGCCGGCCATCTCCGCACCCATGCGATGGATGATAAACGCGAGATCGTCGAGCTTGCACACGGCGCGCACATTCATCAGCAAAACCCGCTTGAAGTCGTCGAAGCTGTCGTAACGATACAGCGTCCCGAGGCCTTCAACCGTGTCATGGGGCGGCGGCGTCCCGTTCCGTTCCGTTCGCATAGCGCAAGGAACGTTTCCGGCGAAATCGATCCTTCCATATGAACATGAAGTTCGACTTTCGGCATGGCCTGGACGAAGTCGGCAAAGGACATGGCGGTATCGGCGGTCCTGTGTGGCGGCGTCGATGAGGGCAGGATCGGAAATCCCCGCCGATGAGTCAAGCACGGCACGGATTTCCGGAGCAGCGCCCTTAATATCCGACGATGGTTTCGCCCGAATTAGGGCTGACGATCTGGCCGGTGATCTTGTCGGTTTCCGATGAAGCGAGCCAGGCGACGGCGTAGGAAATATCCTGCATCTCCGTGGTGGTCCGCAGCGGCAGCATTTCCCGGCGCGCTTCGAGTTCCGCGTCGCTGGTCAGGGTCATGGTCATGTCGGTCGGGATGAATCCGGGCGCGACGGCGTTGACGTTGATTCCCCACGGCCCGAACTCCCGGGCCCAGCTTTTTGTCAGGCCGGAAATCGCGGATTTCGAAGCGGCATAGTGGGACGCCATGGCGCTGCCGCCCATGGCAAAAATCGACGACGTGTTGACGATCTTGCCGGCCTTGCGTTCTTTCATCTGGGGCAGCACGGCCTGAGTGGCGAAGAACGTGCCCCGCACATGGACCGCGAACATGCGGTCGAAGAAATCCTCGTCAATGTCCTCCATGGCCGCGCGCTGACCGCCGATGCCGGCATTATTGACCAGGATATCGATATGGCCCATGTCGCGGATCGCGGCCTGCAGGACCGGGACGTCGCGGATGTCGCAATGGATCGAGCGCGCGTCCCGCCCCGTGGCGCGGATCATTTCCGCGGTCTCGCCGACTTCCGCCTCGAGGATATCCTGCACGATCAGGTCGGCGCCGCGTTCGGCCAGCAACATGGCGTGGGAACGCCCCATGCCGCGCCCGGCCCCGGTTACCAGCGCAATTTTTCCGTCGAGAGACGTGCTCATTATTCGCTCCTATTCCTTCAGGCCCTTGAGCTTCAATTTGTCGATCTTGTTGGCGCCGGTCTTGGGCAACGCGTCGAGAAAATCGATGGCGGCGGGGACCTTGTACTTAACCAGCCGTTCGGCGCAGTAATCGATCAATTCCTGCTCGGTCGCAGCCGCACCAGGCGTCAGCGCGACGAACGCCTTGATGATTTCACCCCTGAAATCGTCCGGCGCGCCCACCGTGGCCACCTCGAAGACGGCGGAATGACCGTTCAGGACTTCATCCACCTCGCGCGGATAGACGTTGTAGCCGCCGGTCAGGATCATTTCTTTTTTGCGGTCGACGACGAACAGATATTCGTCTTCGTCGAAATATCCGATATCGCCGGTGTGAAGCCAACCGTCGCGGATCGCGATGGCGGTTTCATCGGGCCGGTTGCGGTAGCCGAAGGTGAATTGCGGACCCTGTACGCAAATTTCGCCGCGTTCGCCGGCCGGCAACAGTTTGTCGCCGGTTTCGATATCGACGATTTTGATGCTGGTCTCCGCCGGAACGATTCCGACGGAAAGAATTTTCGTTTCGCCATTCACGGGATTGCTGGCGATCGGCGCGCCTTCCGACATGCCGATGCCCTCAAGGATCGCGCAGCCTGTCCTGTCCTCCCATTCCGTTAACATGGCTTCGGGACAGGCCGAACCGCCGGCCAGACAATATCGCAGCGCCGAAAGGTCCGCAGATTCCATGGCGGGCGAGCGCAGCATTCCGACATAGAACGCGGCCGGACCGCCGGCAAAAATCGTGACCCGATGGCGTTCGAACTGGTCGAGGACGATATCGGGCTTGTATTGCGGCACCGATACCAGCGTGGCGCGCAGATAGACCGGCATCAGTAGCGCGAAATGATGGCCCCAGACATGAAACATCGGCGCGACCGACAGGATGGTTTCCTGATCCATCCTCATCGGCCAGACAGACAGGGTCTGCTTGCAGTAGGAGATCATCATTTTATGGTCGTGCTCGGCGCCCTTGGGCACGCCCGTGGTGCCGCCGGTAAAGAACATGGCCGACGGATCGTCCGGCCCCGGCAGGTCGTTGCCAAGCACAAGACCCGGATCGTCATACCAGGCCGCGGGGTCCATTCCGCCGTCGCCAAGCACCAGCACCTCTTTGATCCCGGCCTCGTCGGCGCGGGCTTGGGCGAATTCGGCGAGACCCGGCTCGGTCACGATCACCGCCGGGTCGGCATCGGCCAGAAGCGGTCTGGCTTCGCTGGCGGTATAGAATGGATTCATCGGCGCGATTTGCGTGCCCGCCAACATACCGCCATGACAGGCCAGCGCCATCTCGATCGAGCTGTTCATCATGATCGCGATCCGGCCGCCTTGCGCGCCGCGCGATTTCAAGGTCTCCGCCAGCCCGGCCGCGCCGCGCGCATATTGGGCGAAATTGATCGACTTATCCCGGCAGATGATCGCGGTCCGGTCCGGCGCGTGACCGGCGGCGAAGGCCAGCGCATGAACCATGGTAGGATAATCCGGCAACTCCGGATCAAGTTTCAGCCTGGACCGGACGATAGACATCACATCATCCCGCTGTTTCGGTCACCTGGATCACCACCGCCATGCCGAGATCGCCGGCGGCGCAGCCCTGGAACAGACCGGTTCCGCCGCCGCGCATGACCAGCTCCTCGATCATCTCGATACAGGCGCGCATGCCGGTCGGACCATTCGGATGGCCCCAGATCAACGAGCAGCCATTATTGTTCATGGACATGACATCGCGCCCGGTTTCGCGTGCAAACACGATGTCGTTGACCGCGAACGGGTTATGGGATTTCACCACATCGATATCGTCGATTGAGAGCCCGGCGGCATCCAGAGCCTTGTGCGACGCGGGCACCGGCGCATGCGGCATGAACTTTTGCTTGGCCCGAGCCTGCCCGACGGACAGCAGGCGGATTTGAATATTCTTGTCGGCCGACAACTCGCGCGCCTTATCGGGAGACGTCACGATGATCGCGGCGTTGCCGTCGGCGGGATGGGTCTGACCGCCCAGCGTGACGGTTCCGTCCTTGACCACGGGTTTGAGGGCGTCGAGCTTTTCGGCGTTGGTCGGATAGATGCCTTCGTCATCCTCCATGGTCGATTTGGTCTTGCGGAATCGCTTGTCGGGCACGTCGAAGGGCAGCGTCATGTAGCGGTCGTGAAATCCCGACTTGGCCGCATCCTGATATTGCTCATAACGCCGAAGCACCACGTCATGCTGTTCAGCGGTATCGATTTGCCATTCCCGGGCACAGTTTTCGGCGGTCTCCACCATGCCGATATCGGCGAATGGAACGAGGCCGGTTTTGCCGGTGAAGTTATCGACCATGAAGAATTCCACCTCCGGCATGCCGTTGAAGCCTTCCGGGTCGGGATAATGAATAACCGGCGCGTTGGAGGTCCGGTCCGCCGCGAGCGCGAGCGAGCACTCAGCGCCGCCGAGCTCAATTTCCTGGGCGGACGTCGCAAGGCAACGGGCGCTGGTGGCGCAGGCCTGGCTTATCGTGGGGCCACCCACCTCGGGTGCGCCGATCTCGGTCATCAGCCACGGGGCTCCATGGAAAGACGACATCTGCGGCGTCGTGGACCCCAGCACCGCATGATCGAAAACGTCCGGCGAAATATCCTTGCGCTCGAGTTCCTTCCTGGCCACATGGGCCGCGAACAATATCGAATGCAAATGGGCGAAACTGCCCTGCCAGCGGGCGAACGGCGTCGACCAGTACGCGCCATAGGGAATTTCAACATTCGAAAACATGGTGTGTCTCCCCGCTTTCAATCCTGTCCCATGGACATGCCCAAGGCCAGTGGAAGCCACAATGTGATGACCGGAAACAGGACAATTAGTGTCAGCCGGGCCAGATCTGCGATCAGGAACGGGACGATTCCGGCAAAAATCGTCTTCAATGGAATCGTTCGAGCCACGCCATACAGCACGAATACATTCATGCCGATGGGCGGCGTGATCATGCCGATCTCGATCACCATTACCAGCACTATGCCCCACCAGATCGGGTCGTACCCGATCCCGATTACCAGCGGATAGACGAACGGCATGGTGATCACCATGGCCGCAATGGTGTCGAAGATGCTGCCGAGAATGAGAAACGCGATCATCAGAATGCCGATCACCACCAGCGGAGAAAGTTCCATGGCGATAATCGATTTCACCAGCGCATCCGGCATCTTGGAGGTGGAGATGAAAAAGGTGAAGATCGAAGCGCCGGAAATGATCAGATAGATCATCGCCGTGTTGGAGGCGGTTTCCTTCAATACCAGCCAGAACGAGTCGACTGTCAATTTACCGCGTCCCACGGTGAAAATAAACGCAAGCCCGGCGCCGAGCGACGCGGCTTCGGCAACCGTGAATACGCCGCCATAAATCCCACCGATCCCCAGGCACAGGAGCAGCAGCACGCCCCAGCTTTTGCGGAGGACGACGAAACGCTCGGGCCAGCTCATGCGGTCGCCGGCCGGGCCCGATTCAGGGTTGATCCGCACCACGATGCCGATCGCGATAAAATGAAACAGGACGGCGATCAGCCCAGGAATAAGGGCGGCGATGAATAATGTGATGACGAACTGTTCAGCCAAAAACGCATAGATCACCATGATCACCGACGGCGGGATCAACATCCCCAACGTCCCGCCGGCCGCGATGCTGCCGGTGGCCAGCGTGGGCGCGTAGCCGCGCTTGAGCATTTCGGGCAGCGCAACGCGGCCCATGGTGGCCGCCGTCGCCAGCGACGACCCGCAGACCGCGCCAAACCCGGCGCAGCCGCCGATGGTGGCAAGCGCCAGCCCGCCCTTGCGATGGCCGATCATGGCGTAGGCCAGGCGGTAGATGTCCGCCGACAGGCCACTGACCCCGGCAAAACTTCCCATCAGCAGAAAGAGCGGGATCACCGCCAGATCGAAATTGGAAATGACGCCGGCGGGCTCGGTCGCAAAGAGCGTCGCCGCCGGGCCAAATCCGTTGAGGACGCCGAAGCCGACAAACCCGGCAACGGCCATGGAAATGCCGATCGGAATGTGAAGCCCGATGAGGACAAACATTCCAATCATCCCCAGGGTAGCGACGAGAATCGGATCCATCAGGGGTTTAACTCTCCGTGTCGATGTGATGACCCGATTTCAGCGAACTCGTATCGCCGCGAATCGCCGCCCGGTATTGTTGAACAAGGACCATCAGTTGGATCGGAATACAGATCAGCATGAAAACCGTGGTAACCGTCCACCAGGGGGTTTTCGACCAACCGAGAATCCAGGTCGTTTCGCCGCTCTCGCTCATCTCCATCGTGAACTCAATGAACTGCCAGCCGAGGACCAGGAAAAACAACGATGTCACCACATCGGCGAACGTATCGAGCCAGAGGCGGGCGCGCGGCCCCAGCGCGGCCCCGAGGAATTCAATCGAGATGTTATGGCGATCGACCAGCGCCATCGGGAAAAAAGACGCGATGGCGACAGCCGCGACCAGGCGGGCAATCTCCGACACGCCATCCACCGGCGAACTAAACAACCAGCGCAGCAGCACATCGATGATGATGACAAGCGCCACCGCCACCAACCCGACGAGCCCGACCAAAGCCAGCCAGCGCGTACCCCAACCGGCTTCCCGGTCAAGTTTCAAAGCCATGTTACGACCCGCTCGGGATTACATACCGGCGCGGATCGCGGTGAGTTCCTTTTTCAAGGCGCCCAACAGCATTTTGCCCTTGGGATGCTTTTTGACCCACTGATCGATCACCGGATTAACCGTCGCATCCCATTTTCTTTGGGCGGCTGGGGTCAAATCGACGAAAGTATGCGCGGGGTTCTTGCGGGTTTTCGCTTCAAGCGCCGTCTGCACCGCGATATTGACCTTGCCGTTACGGCGCGCTAAAACCTCGCCGCTCCGCTTGTTGAAGGCTGCCTTTGCGGCGGCGGGCAGCGAATTCCATTTTTCCTTTCGCATGATCAGACCGATTGGCACGGTGCCGAGCAGCCCCATGTAATGATGTTTCGCGACATCGACGATCCGGAAGGCGTAAAGCACGTTCCAGTCGGAAGCCGATCCACCAATGATTCCCTTGCTGATATTCTGGGCCACGGTCGGAATTGGCATGCCGACCGGAACCGCGCCGAGCGCACGGATGGTAGCGCCCGCAACCGGCCCACCGGCGCGCACTTTCATGCCCTTGAGATCGGCAATGCTTTTGACGGGCGTTTTGGTGTGCATGGTGTAGGGATGGGTCGTGACCAGCATAAGAACCTTAAACTTGTCGTAACCGCGCAACAGCCCCTTGTTATAGAGCCGCCAAATCGCAATCCCGGATTCATTCGAGTTTTTGATCAATCCCGGCAGTTCCATGACTTCGTTGTCGGGAAACCGGCCCGGCGTGTAGGACGGGACAAAAAAGCCGATATCGGTAACGCCGTCGAGCACCAGCTTGACCTGCGCGCGCGGATTGCGCCCCAATGTGCCACCCGGATATTTATCGATCTTGATCGTGCCCTTGGACGCGGCGACAACGTCATCCGCCCAGGGCGACATGACCTTGGTCCAGGTCTGCCCTCTGGCGCCGCCGAAATAGGCCAGTTTGATGGTCATGGGCGCGGCGTAAGCCACGCCTGAAAATGCGACAAGAGCCGCGCATAAAACTAGTATTCTGGCTAACATTTCATTCTCCCAGATCTGTTATCCGGCGCATGCCGGTTTGACTCGAATTTACCATTTCACAGATTTGCGATTAGCTCAACGCCTCTTAAGACCGCACTTTGCCGACCTTGTTCGCGCCGGGCAATTCGGCGATAACACGCCATGCCCGCCACGTCCGCATCGTCAGCCCCGTGATCCGATATATATCCACCCTCGCCGCCGGCGTTGCCGGCGGGGCATTCTTCGCATGGCTGGGATTGCCGATACCGTGGCTGCTGGGACCTATCGTCACGACAGCGGCACTAAATCTGTCGGGCATTCGCATGTCATGCCCGCGCGGCAGCCGGTATCTCGGACAAATTCTTATCGGCGCCATAATCGGACTTTATTTTACGCCAAAATTGGCGGTGCTGGTCGCGGGCCAGTTGCCGTGGATGGTGCTGGTTGCGATCATCACCATCATGCTCGGCGGGTTCGGCGCCTGGGTGCACCGGCGCCTGTCGGGGCTCGATACCGCGACGGCGTTCTTCGGCAGCGTGCCCGGCGGCATGGCGGAAATGATGAATCTCGGCGATCGGTTCGGCGCGGAGCCCGTCGCGCTGACCCTGTCGCAAACCATTCGCGTAGCCATCGTGGTCATGCTGATCCCGGCGGCCCTGATCTATTTCGGGGAAGCTGGATCGGATTTTTTCGTGCCGCCGGCATCCACTGTTGACTGGCGGTTTCTGCCGGTGCTGCTCGGCGCCGCCGCAATTGTATCGGTGGCGCTGAACCGGTTGGGCGTCACGAACGCCTGGATGCTGGGCGCGTGCGCCTTCACCGCGACACTGACGTTCTTCGAGATCGAGCTGTCGGCCATGCCGCAAATTTTCAGCAT
>JAYZAW010000116.1:0-8016 GCA_036339495.1 Pseudomonadota bacterium
TTACGAATCGGTGCCGGCCTAGGGGCTATTTCTCAAAATCGCAGGTGAAACCATTTGGCGATGGCGAGCAGTTTGTCGTCATCGCCCGGCCGCGCGACCAGCTGCACCCCGACCGGCAAACCTTCTGGCCCGATCACGAACGGGATCGTTACGCAGGGGGTGCGTAGCAGCGTCCACGGAATCTGGAACATTGGGTCGCCGGTGGCGTCATGCCCCTTGGGCGCTATTCCCGGCGCGCTCGGCGTCAGGAAAACATCGCAATTGCCGAAAATATCATCGGCCCGGGCGCGGTAATCATCCGCGCGCGTGAGGGCGGCTTCGTATTCCGCCGTTGCCTTATCGAACCCTGACTGGATCATGCCCTGCAGCCGGTCGCTGATCAGGTCGCGGTGATTTTCCCATTCCGGGGCCAGATTTTTCGAAAGACCCACATGCAGGATGGTCATGTGGATATCGGCGATATCTTCCATGTCGCCCGGCAGGTTTTGCTCGACGATTTCCGCCCCGAGACCGGTCAAGGAGCTCGCCGCGTCCTCGACCGCCTTGACGGTTTCGGGCTCGGCCCGGTCCCATTTGAACGTGCGGCACAGCCCGATCTTGGGCGCGCGTCCGATGCCGTCGGCCAGGGTCGACGGCACCGCGCCCCGCACGATGTCGTAATAGACCGCCAGGTCATCGAAGCTCCGCGCCATGTAGCCGAGATGGTCGAGCCCGGCATCGAGCAGCTTGACGCCCGTCAGATCGACCGTCCCGAAGCTCGGCTTCAGCCCGCAGACGCCGTTATAGGCGGCCGGCCGGATCAGCGACCCCGCCGTCTGGGTGCCGAAGGCCAGCGGAACCATGCAGTCGCCGACCGCCGCCCCCGAGCCCGACGACGATCCGCCCGGCGTGTGGTCCGGGTTGTGCGGGTTGCGGGTCTTGCCGGGAAAAAATGTCGCGAATTCGGTGGTCACCGTCTTGCCCAGCAGCACGGCCCCGGCGTCGCGCATGGCGGTCACGCAGGCCCCGTCCTTGCCGGGCCGGTTTCCCGTATAGATCGGCGAGCCATGGGCGGTCGGCATGTCGGCGGTATCGATGATGTCCTTGGCGGCAAACGGAATGCCGTGCAGCGGGCTGCGCCGCGGCAGCCCGTCGGCCCTCTTGGCCCCGGCGATGGCGGCCCCCGGGTCGAGATATTCCCACGCCCGCACGGTGTCTTCCCGCGCCGCGATCCGCTCGAGACAGGACGCCACCAGTTCTTCGGATGTGAGCTCCCCCGCATCCATCTGGGTTGCGGCCTCCGTCGCGGTCAGTTCATAAGGTTCGGCCATGGCGAGTTTCCCTCTTGTTTCATCGATATATTCGACGAAATTTGCGCTGCCGTCATCCCTGCAAATCTAATGAAAATCCCGCGACGGATAACTCCGCCGGTCTTCCGGGCGCGGTCGTGCCGTGGCGGCCGCCGTCTCGTGCGGCGCGGCCAAGGCGCGGAGGCGGTCGGTGAGGTCTTCGATGTGTTGCGCGATGACGTGGATCACGATGCCTTCGCGCTGTAATTGCCCGGTGACGCGGATCAGCCGCCCGCCCATGACCTCGCGGCGGTAGCGTTCGAACACCTTGGGCCAGACCACCAGATTGGCGACCCCGGTTTCGTCCTCGAGCGTGATGAAGATCACGCCGGACGCGGTGCCCGGGCGCTGGCGCACCAAAGCGAGCCCGGCGACCGTGACCCGAGCGCCGTCTTTTGTGTATGACAGCCGTTCGGCGGTGGTGACGCGCTCCGTCGCCAGGCGATCCCGCATCAGCGCCAAAGGGTGTTTCTTGAGCGACAGCCGCAAAGCGGAATAATCATGGCTGACTTCCTCGCCCAGCCCCATCACCGGCAGGCGCGTTTCCGGCTCGTTCGAACTCTCATCCAGGCCGGTAAACAGCGGCAG
This sequence comes from Pseudomonadota bacterium, assembly GCA_036339495.1. GTDB lineage: Bacteria > Pseudomonadota > Alphaproteobacteria > MPNO01 > MPNO01 > CALGIA01. The sequence goes on from JAYZAW010000116.1 coordinate 1,917, forward strand.
CTCGTCGGGCCCCAGCGCGCGCACCGCCCACAGCGCCTGCCGCCTTGTGCGCCCGGTCGAGCCATAGGCGTCGGCCCGCGACAGGGTCTCCAGCGCGCCGATCGGCAGCCGCGCCCGACGCCACAGATCGGCCGGGTCGGCGAACGGCCGGCCGGTATCTTCGCGCGCGGCGATCAGATCATCGCCGTGGATTTGCGAGAACCCTTTTATCTGCCGGAGCCCGAGCCGCAGGGCGTAGCGGGGCAGGTTTAAATTCCCCCTCCCCTCGCGGGAGAGGGGGGACCCGCCGCGCAGCGGTGGGAGGTGAGGGGGGCGCTGCCCGCCGGATGAGTTTTTTGGACGCCTACCGGCGTCCGGCCCCCTCACCCCAAGCCTCTCCCGCGAGGGGAGAGGGAGTTCAAGTTCGGAAGCGTCGTCGATCTGTTCCCCCATCGCCTCCAGCGTGCAGTCCCAGTCGCTGTGATTGATGTCGACCGGGCGGGTTTCGACGCCGTGGTCTTTCGCGTCGCGCACCAGCTGGGCCGGGGCGTAGAACCCCATCGGCTGGCTGTTGAGGATGGCGGCGGCGAACACGTCCGGGTAATGGCATTTCAGCCAGGCCGAGACATAGACCAGCAAGGCGAAGCTGGCGGCGTGGGATTCGGGAAATCCGTATTCGCCGAACCCTTCGATCTGTTTGAAGCAGCGTTCGGCGAACCCGGCTTCGTAGCCGTTGGCGACCATGCCCCGGACCAGCTTGTCCTGAAACGAATGGATCGTGCCGGCGCGGCGGAACGTGGCCATGGCGCGGCGCAGATTATCGGCCTCCGTCGGCGTAAACCCGGCGGCCACGATGGCGATCTTCATGGCCTGTTCCTGGAACAGCGGAATGCCGAGCGTCTTGGCCAGCACCTGGCGCAGCGCATCGGACGGGTAATCGACCTTCTCATCGCCGCGCCGCCGGCGCAGATAGGGATGCACCATGTCGCCCTGGATCGGCCCCGGCCGGACGATCGCGACCTCGATCACCAGATCGTAGAAATTGCGCGGCCGCAGGCGGGGCAGCATGGTCATCTGGGCGCGGCTTTCGACCTGGAACACGCCGAGCGAGTCCGCCTCGCACAGCATGTCGTAGACCGCCGGGTCCTCGGCCGGCACGGTGGCCAGATCCAGATCGCGGCCGTAATGATCCCGCAGCAAATCGAACGCCTTGCGGATGCAGCTCAGCATGCCGAGCCCGAGCACGTCGATCTTGAGAATGCCGAGCGCATCGAGATCGTTCTTGTCCCATTCGATGGTGGTGCGGTCGTCCATCGCCGCGTTGGCCACCGGGACCATTTCGCTCAACGGGCCGCGCGTGATCACGAAGCCGCCGACATGCTGCGACAGATGGCGCGGAAATCCGGTCAGCTCGCGGGCCAGCTCGATCGCCATGCCGAGCCGTGTATCGGACGGGTTGAGCCCGATCTCGCGGATGTGTTTTTCGTTGATGCCGTCGGACCGCCAGCCCCACACCGTGCCGGCCAGCGCCGAGATCGCATCTGCCGACAGCCCGAGCGCCTTGCCGACCTCGCGGATCGCCATGCGCGACCGGTAATGGATCACGGTCGCGGTCAGCCCGGCGCGGTCGCGGCCATATTTTCTGTAGATATACTGGATCACCTCCTCGCGGCGCTCATGCTCGAAATCGACATCGATATCGGGTGGCTCGTCGCGCTCGGCGGAAATAAAGCGTTCGAACAGCAGATCCATGCGGCTCGGGTCGACGGCGGTGATGCCCAGGCAATAGCACACCGCCGAATTGGCCGCTGACCCGCGCCCCTGGCACAGGATGCCGCGCCCGCGCGCGAAGCGGACGATATCGTGCACGGTCAGGAAATAGGGCGCATAGCCGAGCTCGCCGATCAGCTCCAGCTCATGGGTCACCTGGGCGCGCACCGCGTCGGTAACGCCGTCCGGATAGCGCCATGCCGTGCCGTCCCAGCTGAGCCGTTCCAGCTCGCCCTGGGGCGTGGTCCCGACCGGGGCCTCGTTGTCGGGATATTCGTAAGCCAGCTCGTCGAGGCTGAAATTGCAGGCCTGGGCGATCTTGACCGTGCGCGCCACCGCATCCGGAAAATCGCGGAACAGCCGGGCCATTTCCCCGGCCGGTTTCAGATGGCGTTCCGCGTTGGCGGCGAGCCGGAACCCCGCGCTGTCGATGGTGCAGTGGTCGCGGATGCAGGCGATCACATCCATCAGCCGGCGGCGGTCCGGAGCGTGGGCGTGGACGTCGTTGGTCGCGACCAGCGGGATGTTTTGGCCATCGGCGAGACGCGCCAGCCGGGCGATGTGCTTGAGGTCATTGCCGCGATAGAGATGTTGGGCTGCGAGATAGATCCGCCCTGGAAAATGTGCGCCGAGCCGCGTTAGATGATCACCGAAGACCGCCTCGTCTGCCTCGTCGGGTGAGAGCGCGATGATGATCTGGCCGTCCGCGTGGCCGAACAGATCGGCCAGCGCAATGTGGCACTCGCCCTTGGGCGCGCGGCGCTTTCCCACGGTCAGCAGACGCGACAATCTGCCATAGGCGGCCCGGTCGGTCGGCAGACACAGCACCGACGGCGCATCGGTGAAATCGAGCCGCGCGCCGACGATCAGCCTTATGCCCGCCGCCTTGGCCTCGCCATGGGCGCGCACCACGCCGGCCAATGTATTGCGGTCGGTGATCGCGACGGCGGCAAGCCCCAGCGCCGCGGCCTCGGCCGCCATCTCTTCCGGATGCGACGCGCCGCGCAGAAACGAAAAATTGGTCGTGACCTGAAGCTCGGCGTATTCGGTCATGGCGGCGGGGTCCCGGGGCGCCCGTCGCGTAAATCACGTACCAGACTTTCGAATTCCGTATTCGCGGCGGCTTTGCAGAGGCGCTGGTCGGCGGTGATCAGCGGAGCGTCAAACTGCTCGGCACAGGCCAGGTAAACGCTATCATATTTTGGGTGATTTAATGACAGCGCCATTTCCAGTGCGCGTTCGCTGAATTCCGTGGACGGATATAGCTGGGGTTCGCCCTGTCGTATCGCTGCAGCAATTATGGCGGCCTGAGCGTGGTCGATTTCACCGCGTACAGTTTTCCCCCAGACAACGTTGGTAATCTCCAGCACCATGAGATCTGGCGCCAACAGCGTGCCGTCGGATCTCAGGAGATCCCTGGCCTGTTCGTGGTGATCTTCTTCCACAAACCATTTCACCACGACATTGGCATCGACAACAAAGCTCATCGGTCACGGTCTTCCCGGATGAGGTCGGCGCTGTCCGTCTGCGCCACGCCCTTCGGCGTCATGGCGGCAATGCGATCGGCCAGTTCCAGAAAGGATTTGCGCGAGGGGCGGGCGGCGGCCTCCATCAAAAGCGCGCGAATTTCGGCTTCCAGCGAGCGATTATGTTCCCTGGCCTTGGCCTTGAGCCGGTCGACGGCCGCGTCGTCGAGATTACGGATGGTTACGGTTGCCATGGTGTCCTCCTGTTTGACTGCAATTTGCTAGCATATCCTTATTCGAAGATTCCGTGCAGGAACCAGGCGGGCGGCGCGTCGGGGCGGTACAGGCCCTCTCGATAGAGCCAGAAGCGGCGGCCCTTATTGTCCTCCACCCGGTAGTAGTCGCGCAGCCGCGCGCCATCGCTGTTGTCGGCGTCGGCATCGTTGCCGGCGAGCCACCATTCCGGGGTGATGCGTTCCGGCCCGTCGGCGCGCGCGACCCGGTGCATCACATGACGCCAGCGGAACATCACTGGCGGGTCGTCGGGCACCGGCGCCATGACTTCGACTTCCTCGGGCCGTGACAACAGGCGCAGCGGACGATGGCCAACGGGCCATTGCGTTTTGTTTTCTTTTTGCGGCCCGAGCGTCGGGTGCGGTTCCGACAATGCCGGGACGATACGCTGGGCGCGCTCGGGGATATGGCTTTCATGGGCGGCGAAGCGCACCACGCGATCGGCCCCCAGCCGGTTGGCCAGCCGGTCGATCAGCTTATCGGTCTGGTCGGTTCCATTCGCATCCTTGGTAAGCCCGGCCTGAACCCGATCCAGTTTCTCGGCGGCCGGCGCGGCCAGAGTGATGGCCTCGATGCCGAACGCGGCCTCGATGCCGTCGAGATGGGGTTCGAACAGCCGCGCGAGATGGGCCGCGTCGCGGCTTGGCCGGCTGGCTCCGACCTCGATGCGGCGATATTTGCCGTCGGGCTCGAACAACGACAGCGCAAGCCCGCGCGCGCCTTCGCCGGCCTGCTCCAGCCCGGCGCACAGCTCGTTGAGTAGCCGGCGGACGGCCTGCATAATGCTATCGGTCAGCCCGACCGGCTCGGCAAAGGCCAGGCGGGTGAAATGGATCACCGGCGGCGGCAGGGGAGAGAGCGGTTCGGGCCGGTCGCCGAGCGCGGCGTCGAGACGCCCGGCAAGCTCACCGCCGAACCGGGCGGTCAGCGCCGCGCGCGGCAGTTTCAGCATATCGCCGACATGATGCAGCCCCAGCGTCCGCAATGCCGCGATCGTCTTCGGGCCCAGCCGCAGCGCGGCGACGGGCAGCGGCTCCAGCGCCGTTCGCGCGCCATTCGGGGCGATGATGGTTAGGGCATCGACGCCATGGCGCGATACAGCCCAGGCTGCCCCCGGGGTTTCGGCGAGTCCCGCGCGCGCGGTAGTGCCGGCCGACCCGAGCCGGGTCAGCAGATCATCTCCCAGCGCCCGTTCGCCGCCGAACAGATGGGCGCAGCCGGTGATGTCGAGCCAGATGCCGTGCCCCGCGCCATTTTCGTCCAGCTCATCTTCCGTTGAAGACCAGGGGCTGTAACGTCCGCACCAGCCGGCGAGGCGGGTCAGCGCCTCGGCGTCGCCCGTGGGGTCGGCCGGCGCGGTGTCCAGCGAGGGCAGGATGGCGCGCGCATCGGTCAACGCCATACCCGGAGCTATGCCGGCTTGCAGGGCGGGCGCATTGACCACGGCCAGGCACAGCCCACCGCGCGCCTGAGCCTCAATCACCGTGGCGAGCGGCCTATCCCGCCATTCGGGACGGGCGCGGCACAGCCGGTCCGTCGCGAAATGGGGCAGCCAGAGTGAAACCACCCGTCTCATCGTGCCATTCCACCTCCCATGCATGTCCGCCGCCGCCCCGGCAGCGAAACATTTCGGCGCGCCAGCCCGCCGCGCCCAGCCCCGGTTCCCGGTTTGCTTCCTGTCGGCCATCCGGCCGCGCGCCGATGCGCCAGCGGGTCACGGCGGCGCTCGGCGTCGGCGCGGCGTTGTGTGGGCGCAGCAATATCGCGGCGACCCCGCCTTCCTCGGCGGCAAGCTGCAGCCGCCGGCTCGCGGTCAGGGAAATCCCGTCGAGCTCGCCGATCACCGCGGCCGGCCCGCCCGCGCGCAGCCCTTCCTCCATGGCCCACAGCACATCGGCGTCGCGTTTTGCCCGCACCGCGACCAATTGTTCGGGGGCCAGCCGGAACCGGGCGAGACCGGGCGCATACAGCCCGCCGGCATCGAGTGTCCGCGCGCTCTCGCACCACAGCACCAGGCCAGGCCTTTCTTTCAGGAACAGGGCGGCCAGCGCGGCGCAGAACCCGGTTGCCGCGCCCGCGTCATTCACATCGGCGGCGAAGATTTCATGCAACGCGCCGCGCGGCAGCCCGCCCCAGGGCAGGCGCGAATCCATGTCCGCAACGCCGAGCGACAATGAGGCCGCAATGTCGCGCGCCTCTCCCGTCCCCCAGCCCTCAAGCGCGCGCACCCGTTCGCGCAGCTTCTCCAGTTTCCTGGGCATGCGCCGGGGGAAGGGTCGGGGAGAGGTGGAGCGTCGCATGCTCATCAAGGCAATCCTGCATTGTTTGCGTCGAAAATAGCCACCATGCGCATTGCGGCGGCGGGGAAACGGGCGGGATTTTCCCCGTCTTGATTTTCAAAATGTTCCCTATTTGTTCTAGTTTTGCGGAGTGATGCAAAAGAGTCAAGCGCGGACTGCAACGGCCCCCGCGACGGATTGTCTTCGAGGATATATTTCTGCGGGATCGGCGCGAATTTTTGGTGTATGAGATGAAATAGAAATGTTTTGTTTGGCTCGGCGCCGGCCCGCTCCCCCACCCGGCCACCCACG
>JAYZAW010000117.1:0-2585 GCA_036339495.1 Pseudomonadota bacterium
ATCATGGCCGGTCCCTCGGCAATGAAGGCGGCGACCAGCGCCTTGCCCAGATCGGTCGGCTCATCGACGCGCCAGTACGGCAGGCCGAGGGATTCCGCGAAGATCGAAAAATCCGGAGTGTGAAGGTCGGCATAGTTCCGGCGGCCGTCAAATTTGGCGTCCTGGATGTTGCGGATCACGCCATAACCCCGGTCGTTCATCACCAAGAACACCACATCGGCCTGTTCCTGTATCGCGGTCGCAACTTCCGTCATGGAAATGGAGAAGCCGCCATCGCCGGCCAGCGTCAGGGTCTTGCGGCCATCGGCGGCGAGCGCGGCCCCGATCCCCATGGGCACGCCGAGACCGATGCCGCCGCCGAGCGCGTGGACCCCGTCGCGCGATCCGGTCAGGCGCGGCAGCCGGTTGCCCCAGCTTGAGTTGGACAGGGTGATGTCGCGCACCCAGACCATGTCGTCGGGCGCCGCCGCCTGTACTGCATTCAGCACCGCGTTATAGGGGCCGAGCGTTTCGCGCAGGGATTTCTCGGCGCTGGCCCGCGCATCGGCAAGGTCATCGGCGAAGGCCGGATCTATATTCATCCGTCCTTCGAGCCGCTTGGCGAGCCCGGCGAGGGTGATTGCGGAATCGCCATGGACAAACCGTTCGGTGGTGTAAGACCGGTTTTCGGCCGCCGGGTCGGCATCGATCTGATAGAGCGGGCGCGGCAGATCAAGAGTATATTTCAGGGTTTCGTTGCCGCGCAGCCGCGATCCCACCACCAGCATGGCGTCGCAGCTCCGGTAAAATTCCTCGATCGGCGGCTGCAGATTGAACGCGCCCAGCGTCATGTCGTAATCTTCCGGCAGGCAGCCGCGCCCCTGCACGCTGGTGACCATGCCGAAGCCATAATCGACCAGCTTGGCCACGCCGAACCCGGCATGGCGCGCGCCGCCGCCGAGCCACAGCATGGGACGTTTCGCCTCGGCCAGCGCATCACCCAGCGCATCGAGCACGGTTTCCGTCGGCAATGGAAGCGGCACTTCGACCGGCGCGAAATCGGCCGGCCATGCCATCAGCGCTTCCTGCACGTCGATTGGGATTTCGATACTGACCGGGCCGGTCGGCGGGGTCAGCGCGGTACGCACCGCCTCCTTCAGGGTACCCAGCAATGTATCGGGCGACCATACCCGCCACGCCGCCTTGGACACCGATTGCAGCATGGCGAGCTGGTCGCGCGCCTCATGGATATAACCCCGGTTGCGGTCGAGATAATCGACCTCAATCTGGCCGGTGATATGCAACACCGGCGTCCCCGCGGTCAGCGCCTCGACCATGGCGCCGCAGGCATTGCCGGCCGCCGTGCCGGTGCTGGTGACCGCGACGCCGATGCCGCCAGATACCCGGGCGAAGGCGTCGGCCATGCTGACCGCGCCGGCCTCGGTGCGCGCCGGAACGAAGCGCGGCGCGTTGCGCCGGGCGATGGCGTCGAGTATGGGCATGTTGTGAATGCTGATCACGCCGAAGGCGGATTTCACGCCGCAGGTCTCGAGAAACGCGACCAGGACTTCGCCGGCGGTGGGCTGCGTGGCGTCGGTATCAGACATAGTGCGCCTGCCCGCCGGAGACATCGATCACGCCGCCGGTGGTAAAAGACGACAGCGGCGAAGCGAGAAACACGATCGCGGCGGCGGGCTCCTCCGGTTTGCCCATGCGGCCGAGCGGCACATTGCCCCGCTTGGCGAGTCCGGCGAAATATTCCTCCCGTGTTTGACCGTCTAAAGCCTCGGTTTCATAGCGCCGCCGCCACTGACCGGATTCGATCAGCCCGAGCAATATGGAATTGACCCGGATGCCCTTGGGCGCGAATTCGCGCGATAGGGATTTGGCCAGATTGAGAACCCCGGCGCGCGCCGCCGACGTCGCCACCATATGAGGTTGGGGCTGTTGCGACAGCAGCGCATTGACGCAGACGATCGCGCCCGCGCTGGATTCTTCCAGCATCGGCAGGAATGCGCGCGTCGGCCGCAGGATGCTGAAGAATTTGAGATCCAGCTCCTCGGTCCAGGCTTCGTCGCTGGTATCATCGAATGTGCCGCGGCCGGCGCGGCCGGCGTTGTTGACCAACATATCGGTCGCGCCGAAAAGATCGCGCACGGCGTCGCGAAACTGGCCGATCTGGTCGGTATCAAGCACGTCGCAGGTCTTGGCCAGAAGGTTCCTGGCCCCAAATTCGGCCTTCAGCTCATTGCGCGCCTCATCCAGCCGGTCGCCGCTTCGGCCGCAGATCGCGACCCGCGCGCCGGCGCCCAGCATCATCCGCGCCGTTTCCAGCCCGATACCCGATGAGCCTCCGGTGATCACCGCGACCTTGCCCTGTAATCCGATATCCAACGCCGTTATCTCCCCTGGCTTCTATTCGGCAGCGCTGCGCAGCGGCGACGCGCCGCCGCCCAGCGACGCCGAGATCGCCCGCGCAGCGTCGCACACCTTGTCCTTGAATTCACCCTCTAGGGTGGATTGATCGACCGATTGTTCGGCGGCCGTGATATTGATCGCGCCGACCGCACGCCCGGTGGAATCGCGCAAGCCGGCCGCGACGCTGA
>JAYZAW010000118.1:0-11533 GCA_036339495.1 Pseudomonadota bacterium
TTTAAAGGGTCCCGTCTGCTCCACCATTTCCTCCTGAATTCCAACGCCGCTCCGCCTCGGGCGAACAACATTCAGCGTTCAATCCGCGCCGAACGGGCAACATAGACACCCCGCGCCGGTCATGCAACATGACCAGGGCTAAAGGACATTGTTTTTGGTGTGTTTCAGCCAATTTTTCGTGATTTTTCGACAAGGCCGACAAGCATCGCCCGCGCGGACGTGGGGTCGGCGATGGAATCGTCAAATTCAAGGCGGGCGCACAACCCGTCAAGCCGTAAATCGCATCCTTCGGGATCAATTCCGGTCATGATCCATCCGGCGCCCGGCAGTCCCAGCAATTTTTTGGCGTATAGCGTCACGGCATCGGCATGATCCGCGTTCATATGATCGACGACATTGCCTTCCGCCCGCGCCAGATCCGCGGCGTCGTCGGAAAACAGAATTGAGTCGGCATCGAACCAGTCAATGGCGCCGAACCCCGCGACCATATGGATCCGCTCCGGCCGCAGCCGGTAAAGATTGAAATCGGCGAATTCGAGATACCCCGCTGCATCGGGATGACGCCGCGCATAGCGCGCCAGAAGCGCATCGTCGGCACAGAGTTCGAGCCGGCCCAGCACCGTGGCGCGCAGCCCGGTCAACGGGGTTTCAAGCCCGGCGGTCGCCTCGAACAGCAATGACGCGCGCGAATCCCGGGTGATGTTTTTGGTATGTTCGGCGAGGTCGGATATCAGCAGCAAAGGCGCGGCGCTGAAATCGCATGCGACCATGACGAATGACGCGTAGGGCCAGTTTTCACCCGCCAGATTTGTGGCCAGCGTCGCCCGGTCGGCGGCGCGGATCAATTGTCGGATTCTGTAGCCGTAATTATCGACATCGTCGATCATGACGCTGATATTGAAGGCCGATGAAGGCTCCGGTCAAGCCGCCGCCGGTGAAATTCGCCCGTCACAACTCTTGATATGGAATTGCCAAAAGCCCCAATTCTGCCTTATTGCGGTGCTAACACTCTGGATAGTGGTCTTCCTGGTGGGTGTCCGGGTCGAAATAATGATAGAATGGGCCGCGTTTTCCATGAGGAGACGGCAATGAAAAAGACAATCGCGCTGGTCGACGACGACCGCAATATCCTGACCTCGGTATCGATTGCCCTGGAATCCGAGGGGTATCTTGTCGAAACCTATACCGACGGCGCGACGGCGCTTCAAGGCCTGAAAGCCAGGCCGGTGGATCTGGCGGTGCTCGATATCAAAATGCCGCGCATGGACGGCATGGAATTGCTGACCAAGCTGCGCAAGGAAATCGAACTGCCGGTGATTTTTCTGACCTCGAAAGACGATGAGGTTGATGAGATCCTGGGCCTGCGCATGGGGGCCGATGATTATATCACCAAGCCGTTTTCGCAACGGCTGCTATTGGAACGCATCCGCACCATTTTGCGGCGTCATGAAAAACTTGCCGCCAACAGCAACGACCCCGAGGCCGTCGCGCCTCCCCTGGTGCGCGGCGATCTGATACTGGATGCCAACAGACATCTCTGTTCCTGGAAAGGCACGACAATCGATTTGACCGTAACGGAATTCCTGATCGTTCAGGCGCTGGCGGCACGGCCCGGCCATGTCAAAAGCCGCGACCAGTTGTTGGACGCGGCCTATGGCGAAAGCATTTATGTGGACGACCGGACCATTGACAGCCATATAAAACGTCTGCGCAAAAAATTTAAGGCATCGGATGACGAGTTCTCGGAAATCGAAACGCTTTACGGTATCGGTTATCGCTACCGGGATCGGTAATCTCGGTTGACCGGGCGGCGTAAAAATTCGCCGGAGACGCATAACGAAAAACGCGAACCGGCATCGCACCCCCGGACCGGCGAACGCCGCCGCCGTCATGGCCGGCTGGTATCGCCTCTGACGCGCCGTATCCTCACCGTCAACATGGTCGCGCTCGGCATGCTGGTAGGGGGGTTGCTGTATCTCGGGCAATATGAAGATGGGCTCATTGAGGCGGAATTGGATGCCCTTAGAACCCAGGGAGAAATATTCGCCGGCGCGCTTGGCCAGGGCGCGGTCGGGACCGGCGCGGATGGATCGCAATCCCTGCTGCCGGAGGTCTCGCGCCAACTTCTGCGGCGTCTCACCGAGCCAACCCGGACCCGGGCGCGGCTGTATGACAGCAATGGCGATTTGGTGGCCGATAGCCGGTTTTTGAAGGGCCAGGGCGGAAGCGTCGAGGTAGAGGATCTGCCGCCGCCGGAGACTGAAAGCGGAATTCGCCGGTTTGTCGAAATCGCATATGAAGCGCTCGTTGTCTTGCTGCCGGCGCGGGGCGATCCATCGCCCTATTTTGAACGCGCAAATCAAACCGCATTCGATTACCCCGAAGTTACCAAGGTGCTGTCCGGCGAAACCGGTCGAAATGTCCGCCTGACCTCCGACAAGGCCAAGGTGCTGATCGCCGCCTTGCCGGTGCAGCGCTTCAAACAAGTGTTGGGCGCGTTGATGCTGACCACCGGCGGCGCTGAAATCGAACTTGCGGTGCGTGATGTCCGGTTCGGCATTCTCAAGGTGTTCGCCGTCGCTTTGGCGGTCACGGTCCTTTTGTCATTCTATCTGGCCGGCACCATTGCCCGGCCGGTGCGCCGTCTGGCCGAGGCCGCCGACCAGATGCACAGGGGCCAGGGCGGTCGGGCCGCGATCCCGGATTTCACCCGGCGGCGCGATGAAATCGGGGATTTGTCGGGCGCGCTGCGAGATATGACCGATGCGCTCTGGCATCGCATGGAGGAAATCGAAAACTTCGCCGCCGACGTCGCCCATGAAATCAAGAATCCGCTGACCTCCCTGCGCAGCGCGGTGGAAACCGCCGCCCGGGTTTCCGACCCAAACCAACAACGCCAATTGATGTCGATCATCCAGGAAGACGTCAAGCGAATGGACCGCTTGATCAGCGATATTTCCAGTGCTTCCCGTTTGGATGCCGAACTCGCTCGCACGGAATTCGCGCCGGTCGATATCGGAGAACTCCTCGATGCGCTGGTTCAAGTGGAAAACTCGAAGTGCAAGGAAGGAGAACCCGGACTGACCAACGATCCGGTCGATTCCGGCTCATGCGTCATCAATGGGATTGAAGGGCGGCTGGTTCAGGTGTTTCAGAACCTTGTCGGCAATGCGCTATCCTTTAGCCCCCCAGAAGGAAATGTCCACTTGTCGGCCAAGCGGGACAACGGTGACATTCTGATTTTCGTCGAGGACAGCGGTCCCGGAATTCCGCCCGAGAACCTCAATTCGGTGTTTGAAAGGTTCTATAGCCAGCGGCCGGATGCGGAGGCCTTCGGAACTCATTCCGGGCTCGGGCTCAGCATTTCACGCCAAATCATCGAGGCCCATGACGGCGCCATCATCGCCACCAACCGATATGGGTCCGGCGACGAAGACAGTGCGATTATTGGCGCTCGATTCGAAATCCGCCTGCCGGAATCGTGACATGCCGGAGAAACAGATGCACGGCGCATGCGTGGAAATCGATGGTCGGGGGATCCTGTTTTTGGGGCCGTCCGGGGCGGGGAAATCCGATCTCGCCCTGCGGCTGATCGATGGCGGGGCCAAGCTGGTGGCTGACGACCAAATCGTGCTTGCCCGAAACGAGCCAAACGGCATCCCCGGGCTTGTGGCGTCCGCGCCGAACAATATCCGTGGATTGCTGGAGGTGCGCGGCCTAGGAATTGTCGCGGTGGAAACCGTTCCATCGGCGCCGCTTTTTCTGGTCGTCGAATTGGCGCCGCCCGGGCTTGTGGAACGGCTGCCGGAAGCCGCCACATGGCAATGCCTCGGGATCGAGGTCCCGATGATCAAACTGGCGCCGTTCGAGCCGTCAACGCCGGCAAAGCTTCGCCTTGCCGTCCGCGCCCCAAACATGAATGATAGCGCGATGACCGATGACCCCGGCCTAGATCATGACCGATAAAGAGCAGACTTCCGACGGGAATGCCGACCTGGAGCCGAACGCCGCCGGCGCGCCGTTCCGTGTGCTTTTGGTCACCGGTATGTCGGGCGCGGGGAAAACGGCGGCCTTGAAGGCGCTCGAAGACCTGGGTTATGAAGCGGTTGATAATCTGCCCTTGTCTCTGGTCGGCGCGCTGGTTGCGCCGGCCGCCCGGTCGGGCCATCCCATTGCGATCGGGATCGACATCCGGACCCGCGATTTCGGGATCGCCCAGTTCCTGCATGAAATCGATGAATTGATCGGCAACGGAAATTATGACGCCCGAATATTGTTTCTCGATTGCGAGGATGAAATTCTGTTGCGCCGGTTCACCGAAACCCGCCGGCGCCACCCTCTGGCGCTGGACCGTCCGGTCGCCGACGGCATTCGCCATGAACGGAGGCTGGTTTCGGAATTGCGCGACCGCGCCGATCTCTTGATTGATACATCCAGCTTGATTCTGGGCGATTTGAAGCGCGTGCTGCATGGCCATTTCGCATTGGATGCATCGCCGGGCATTGCCGTTTTCGTGACATCGTTTTCCTATCGGCGCGGTTTGCCGCCGGAAGCGGATATGGTTTTCGATGCACGCTTCCTGGCTAATCCACATTATATCGCGGATCTTCGGGACCTTACCGGCCTTGATCCGGCGGTCGGCGACTACGTGGCGGCCGATGAAGGGTTTGACGTATATTTCGAGTCCGTGACGACTATGCTGGGGTCCCTTCTGCCCAGATTCAGCCAGGAAGGCAAAAGCTATTTGACTATTGCCGTCGGCTGCACGGGCGGGCGGCACCGATCGGTCTATGTGGCCGAAAAAATTGCGGCCTGGCTCTGTAATACTGGGGGACAAGCGGGTATATCCCACCGTGATCTGCTAGGCGCTTGATTGGAATTTATTGATGATAGGAATTGTTCTGGTAACCCACGGCCGGTTGGCCGACGAGTTCGCCGCCGCGCTGGAGCATGTCGTCGGGCCACAGGATCAGATATCGACGGTTTGTATCGGACCCAGTGACGATATGGAACAACGCCGGCAGGATATCCTTGCAAGCATTGCCGCCGTCGATGATGGGGACGGTGTTGTGGCCTTGACCGATATGTTCGGTGGAACGCCGTCCAATCTCGCAATTTCGGTCATGAATGAGGCGAAGGTCGAAGTCATTGCGGGCGCAAATCTGCCCATGCTGGTGAAACTCGCCAGCGTGCGCGCGACCCGCCCGCTCGCCGATGTGGTCGAACTGGCCCAGGATGCCGGCCGGAAATATATCAGCGTGGCGTCCAGCCTGTTGAGCGAAACCGCCGGTGTCGAAACCGAATGAGCGATGCTTCGGGCAATTTTCGCCGTGAGGTGACGATCGTCAATCAGCGCGGCCTGCATGCACGGGCTTCGGCCCAGCTGGCGAAAATCGCCGGACGATACAAGGCCCATGTGATTTTATCCACGAACTCGGATGAGGTTTCGGCCCTATCGATCATGGGGATGCTGATGCTGGCGGCGACCAAGGGCACCAGCCTGACCATCCGGGGCGACGGCGCCGATGCGAAACAGGCCGTCGCGGCGATCGCCCAAATGATCGAAAATGGCTTCGAGGAAGAGGATTTCCCGGGTTATTGACATCGATCGATAATGACGTCGTTCAGCCGGAATATTTGGTCTCCGCCTGTACGAAAAAGTATCGATTACTTGCGATATGGCGTTCCGACTGCTATATGGCCCCGCTCGGAAGGCGCCCGAAAGCGCTCAGTTTTTGATACGCGCCCGCGCAAATCTTTTTATTCGCCGATAAACCCCCGGAGACCCATATGAACACAACGACCGATTACAAAGTAGCCGATATGTCCCTGGCCGAATGGGGCCGCAAGGAAATTGCGATCGCCGAGACGGAAATGCCCGGGCTGATGGCGCTGCGCGATGAATTCGGGGCCGCAAAACCGCTCTCCGACGCACGCATCGTCGGTTGTCTTCATATGACCATTCAAACCGCCGTGCTGATTGAAACGCTGACCGCGCTGGGCGCGACGGTGCGCTGGAGCTCCTGCAACATTTTCTCGACCCAGGACCATGCGGCGGCGGCGATCGCGGTCACCGGCGTACCGGTATTCGCCTGGAAAGGCCTGACGGAAGAGGAATTCGTTTGGTGTATCGAACAAACCGTTGAAGGCCCGGACGGCTGGAAGCCCAATCTAATTCTGGATGACGGCGGCGATCTGACCAAGCTGATCCATGATGATTACTCCGCGCTTCTGGACGATATTCGGGGACTGTCGGAGGAAACCACGACCGGCGTCCATCGTCTGTATGAAATGTCGAAGGAAGGCGCGCTGAAAGTGCCGGCAATAAATGTCAATGATTCGGTGACCAAATCGAAATTCGACAACCTATATGGTTGCCGCGAAAGCCTGGTCGACGGCATCAAGCGCGCCACCGACGTGATGGTCGCGGGCAAGGTTGCCGTGGTCTGCGGCTTCGGCGATGTCGGCAAGGGGTCGGCGGCGTCGCTGCGCAATCAGGGCGCCCGCGTTCTGGTGACCGAAATCGATCCGATCTGCGCCCTGCAGGCCTCGATGGAGGGCTATGAGGTGGTGACCATGGAACAGGCCGCGAGCATCGGCCAGATTTTCGTCACCTGCACAGGCAATATCGACATCATCACGCTGGAAAATATGCGCGAGATGCCCGACCGGGCGATCGTCTGCAATATCGGCCATTTCGACAGCGAGATCCAAATCGAATTGCTGCGCAATTTCAAATGGGAAGAAATCAAGCCTCAGGTCGATGAAGTCGAATTTCCCGATGGCAAGAAACTGATCGTGCTGGCCGAAGGCCGCTTGGTAAATCTTGGCTGCGCCACGGGGCACCCCAGTTTCGTGATGAGCGCATCCTTCACCAACCAGGTGCTGGCCCAGATCGAACTGTGGGAAAATCACCAGAACTACGAAAACGATGTATATGTTCTGCCGAAGAGCCTGGACGAAAAAGTTGCCTCCCTGCATCTGAAAAAGCTCGGCGTCAATTTGACCGAACTGTCGAAGGAACAGGCTGATTATCTGGGCCTAAAACAGGAAGGCCCCTACAAGCCCGACCATTACAGGTACTAGTGGATAGAATGCGACTCCAGAAAGGGAACGGGCCGCCACGTCGAAATCTGCTTACCACCGCGGGCGGGCGGACCTTTCTTGCGGTTCCGCTGTGCTTGATGCCGGTGCAGGCCGCCGCCGCCGATCCCCTGGCCTCGATCGACCCGGTCCTGGGGATGTGGGTTGGCGTGGCGGCGACAATTCTTGCGCTCGGCGCGGCGCTGCGCTATCGCGGCCGTCTCATAAAATTTGAAGCGGAAAACCTCCGGTCAGGCGAAGTCGCCGGAAAACTGGCGGAACTGCTGAACGCCTCGCCCGACCAGTTCCTATGTTGGGATCTGGTTGCGGGTAGTGAAGAGACGTCCCCCGGGCTTGCGTCCATTGTCGGCTTGCCGGCCACGGAACAAATTCAATTCGCCGATATCTGCGGGCTCTTCAGCGGCGTCGACCGCGCCCGGCTTGCGGCGGCCGTCGAGGAGCTTCATGCGGGAGGCGAGGAATTCGAACTCACGTTGGACACCCCGGCGGGAGATAATCCAATCGCCCGGCGCACACTCTGCCTTCGGGGCGCGGCGATAATCGACGACGACGGAGCGCCGGCGACCTCCGTTGTCTGGGTGCGCGACGAAACGCGCCAGGCGGTCAATAACCGAACCCTGCAAATTCAACTATCCGAGGCAAGGTATCTGCTTGATACCCTGCCGGCGCCGGTTTGGCGACGCGGAGAGAATCTTGATCTGGAATACGTCAATCGCGCTTATGTCGAAGCGGTCGGCTCCGACCCATCCGCGGCCCCGGCGACAATGCCGGAACTGGCCGGCGGCGCCGGTGATGGACGAGGCCGCAACGTGGCGCGTCGGGCGCAAGCCGGAGAAGAAAACGCGAGCAAATCCGTTCATGTGGTGATGGGCGGCGCGCGGCGGCTGGTCCGGATCAACGAAACACGGTTGCCGGGTGGCAATAATATTGCAAGTTACGCGCTCGACCTGACCGAGACCGAAGACAGCAAGGCGGAACTCAACCGTCATATTGCGGGGCATGAGGACGTCCTGCATATGCTCGGCACCGCGATCGCGATTTACGACGCTGATCAGAATTTGAAATTTTACAACAATGCCTTCCTGCGCATTTGGGATCTGGATGACAACTGGCTGCGAACCGGTCCCCAGATGGGCGAAGTTCTGGAAACATTGCGCGAAAGCCGCCGCCTGCCGGAAACGGCAAATTTTCCCGAATTCAAAAGCGAGCGTCTCAAGCAATTCACCTCTCTGATGGAACCGCTGGAAGAGCTTATCTATTTGCCCGATGGGTCGACTTACCGTTCGGTGATCGCGCCGCACCCCTTCGGCGGGCTGCTGCTGACCTGGGAAGACGTCAGCGATACGCCGACCCTGGAACGGTCCTACAACACCCTGATCGCGGTACAGCGCGAAACGCTCAACAATCTGTATGAGGGCATCGCCGTCATAGGGTCGGACGGCAGATTGCAGCTCAGCAATCCCGCGTTCGGCAGCATGTGGCAAATGAACGAGGAGGAACTCGCCGCGTCGCCGCATATTTCCGATCTCGTCGAACAGATGCGGGAATTTCTGACCCAGGAGGCCGATTGGCCGACGCAAAAGGAATCCATCATCGTAAAGTTGACCGACCGCGAGGGGCATACCGGGCGCCTGGAACGAACCGACGGTTCGATCCTCGATTACGCGACCGATCCATTGCCGGACGGCGCCATGCTGCTGAGCTATCTCGATGTCAGCGATTCGACCCGGGTGGAACGGGCCTTGCGCGAACGCAATGACGCGCTGGAAACAGCCGACCGGCTGAAGTCCGAATTCATTGCAAATGTTTCATACGAATTGCGGACGCCGCTCAACACGATTATCGGATTTGCCGAAATCATGAACGGCCAGGATTTCGGCGCGTTAAATGAACGGCAGATGGAATATAGCGGCGGGATTCTTGAATCGTCGCAACGGCTCCTGTCATTGATCAACGATATTCTGGATCTTGCCAGTATAGAATCCGGGCATCTCGTCCTCGAACCCGAACCCGTCAATCTGCACGATCTTTTATCGAGTGTGTTGACGCTGACCCGGGAACGCATGCGCAAAAAGGGCCTGTTTCTGGATTTCGACTGCCCGACCGAGATCGGGTCGATCATGGCACACGGAAGGCGTCTCAAGCAGGCCCTGTTCAACATCATGAGCAACTCGGTCAAATTCACGCCGGAAGGCGGCTCGATCACCGTATCGGCGCGCCGCGCCGACGATCGCGTCATGTTGACGTTCACCGACACGGGGATTGGAATCAGCAACGCGGATCAATCCCGTATCTTCAATAAATTCGAACGGGGGACGAGCCAGGATGCGTGCCAGGCGGGGGCCGGCGTTGGCCTGGGCTTTTCCCTGGTCAGAAACTTCATCGACCTGCATGGCGGTCGGGTCGAGCTTGAATCGGAAAAAGGCGTGGGAACAAAAGTGACCTGCGTTCTGCCGGCCGTGGAAGATGAGGATGTCCTCCAACCGGAACGTGAAGCGCATTAGAGCCCTCATACCAACCTGCCGATTCGCACCGCCGACCCATAATTTGAGATAATATCGACGCGATGGTCAAGGCAATGGCGACATCATCGCTCGTATCACTGGACTTGCCGGATTCGGGCGCGACCCGCGCACTCGCCGGACGGATCGCGCTCAAGGCGCGTCCCGGCGATATCATTGCGCTGCGCGGCGCGTTGGGGACCGGCAAAACAATGTTTGCGCGCGCGTTCATCGAAGCTTTCGCGCGCCACGCCGGCGCGCCACCGCCGGCCGAAATTCCAAGCCCGACCTATACCCTGGTGCAGTTTTATGACCTTGGAGAAAACACAATTTATCACTTCGATTTATATCGCGTGGAGTCGCCCTTGGAAGCTTTCGAGCTGGGGATAGAAGACGCTTTTGCCGATGGGATTTCGTTGATCGAATGGCCGGACCGTCTTGGCCGCCTGCTGCCCGATGGCCATCTGGACATAGAATTGAGCGACGGGCCAAATGAAAATGCGCGCCTTGCTCATATCACCGGCGACGGCGCTTGGCCCGGTCGCGTCGCGGAGATATTCCGGAATGGGTGATCGTTCGCGCGAAATTGATGACTTTCTGGCCGCGTGCGGCTGGGCCGGCGCGGAACGCGCGACATTGGCCGCCGATGCCTCGTTTCGCCGCTACGACCGCATTCGTCGGGGCCGCCGACGCGCGGTATTGATGGATGCGCCGCCCGGCAAGGAAGACATTCAGCCCTTCCTGAGCATCGCCCGGCATTTGATCGGGCTGGGCTACAGCGCGCCGGAAATTCTTGCCGAAGATACCGATCTTGGCCTGTTGCTGCTGGAGGATTTCGGCGACGACACCTATACCAAACTGCTCGCACGCGGCGAGGATGAGACGGCGCTGTACCGTTTGGCGGTCGACCTGCTGATCAATCTTCATTCCCGTCCCGCGCGGGAGGCCGAGCCCGACGGGCTGCCGCCTTATAGCGACGCGCTTTTTTTGGATGAGGCCCTGCTGCTGGTGGATTGGTACCTCCCCGCGGTTCTGGATACTCGCGGCTCCGACGATTTGGAATCCGGCTACCGGGAGTGCTGGGCGTCTTTGATGCCGCGCGCACGACGAGTCCCCGACTCGCTGGTACTGCGTGATTACCATGTCGATAATCTGATGCGGCTGGATCGCCGCGCCGGGGTGGCGGCCTGCGGCCTACTGGATTTTCAGGACGCCGTCATTGGCCCGGCAAGCTATGACGTTGTTTCGTTGCTGGAAGACGCGAGGCGCGATATCCCCGAATCGCTGGTCGCCGAAATGCGCGACTACTATCTGAACGCATTTCCGGAATTGGACCGTGACGAATTTCTTGAATCCTGTGCGATCCTCGGCGCGCAGCGTCACTGCAAGGTCATTGGCATCTTCACCCGGCTTTGCGTCCGGGACGGTAAGCCGGGTTATTTGCATCACATCCCTCGGGTCTGGCGGTTGCTGGAAAATTCCGTCGCCCATCCGGTCATGGAGCCGTTGCGCTTATGGCTGGACGCGAATATTCCTGCTTCGCTTCGCGCCATTCCCTCCGTTGAGACCGATCGATGACCCCTGTCGTTGCGCCCACTCGTGCGATGGTCCTTGCCGCCGGATTGGGATTGCGGCTTCGCCCGATCACCGAATCGTTGCCCAAGCCTCTGGTCGAAGTGGCCGGACGGACCATGCTGGATCGCGCGCTCGACCATTTGGATGATTTTGGCATCGAGACCGCCGCCGTAAATTGTCACTACCTCGCGGACATGATTGAACATCATGTGGCGGACCGGCTATCCCCCCGGATCGACCTGTTCCGTGAAGACACCCTGCTTGATACCGGCGGCGGCGTCGCAAATGCCCTGCCCGCCCTTGGACCCGATCCGTTCTTTGCCGCGAATGCGGATATTATCTGGACCGATGGC
>JAYZAW010000119.1:0-2647 GCA_036339495.1 Pseudomonadota bacterium
AAATCATCGACGCCGGGTCGCGGTTTCCGTAGTGGCCGCGATCGATGCCTATTTCGCCGGACAACAGGCCTTTAAATCGCCCTAACTCGGCCATATTTGTATATTCATATTCTTGACAGGCCGATTTTATCGTGGGGAACATTTTTATTGTTTAAGGCGCTCATCGCAATAGGCGCGATTACGTTCGCGCTCGTAATTTTCGCGGCGGGCGGCGGCGTGTGGCTGTTCTATCACTATGGCCGCGACCTGCCCGATTATCAGCAACTCGCCGACTACCAACCGCCCATGGTGACCCGCATGCACGCCGGCGATGGGCGATTGCTGGCAGAATTCGCCAAGGAAAAACGGGTCTTCGTGCCGATCGACGCCATGCCCAAGCTGGTGATCAAGGCGTTTTTGTCAGCGGAGGACAAAACATTCTACGATCATCCCGGCATCGATATTCTGGGAATCGTCCGGGCCATGCTGACCAACATTTCCCGGATCGGCTCGAACCGCCGTCCCGTCGGGGCGTCGACCATTACCCAGCAGGTCGCCAAGAACTTCCTCCTGACCAATGAGGTATCGATCACGCGCAAGGCCAAGGAAGCCATCCTGGCATTCCGGATCGAACATGCTTTCGGCAAGGACCGGATTCTTGAGCTTTATCTCAACGAAATCTATCTCGGCATGGGCTCCTATGGGGTCGCGGCGGCGGCGCTGAATTATTTCAACACGTCGCTCAACGAATTGACCGTGTCCCAGGCCGCGTTCCTGGCCGGGCTACCCAAAGCGCCCAATAATTACCATCCGATCCGTAAGACGAAGGCCGCCATGGCGCGGCGCAATTACGTGCTGACGCGGATGGAGGCCGATGGCTATCTTTCGCCGGAGAATGCGGCGGCGGCGAAGAGCAGACCACTCGATATTCAGCCGCCCGACGCCATTGAGATCGCGCGCGCGGAATATTTTGTCGAAGAGGTGCGCCGCCTGCTGGTCAAGCGTTACGGCGCGGATCATCTTTATGGAGGCGGACTGTCGGTACGGACTTCGCTGGATCCGCGATTGCAGAATGCCGCGGACCAGGTGCTGCGCGCCGGGTTGATCGCCTATGACCGGCGTCATGGCTGGCGGGGTTCCCTGGGCTGGATCGATTTCACCAAGCCCTTCGAACCGCAATTGGAAAAATTCGGCAAGGTGGTAAAACCCGATGGCTGGCGGCGGGCCGTGGTGACCGCCATCGACGCCAAACAGGCTCGTATCAGGGTGATCGCGGGCGGCAATGGCGTGATCCCGATGTCCGAACTGGTTTGGGCGCGCGCCTGGGCCAAGAAACAAAAGCGCGGACCGCGCATTCGACAGGCGTCCGACGTGCTGGCGGCCGGTGACGTGATCCTGGTCGAGTCGGTTTCCAAAACGTCCAAGGGCAAGGTCCTGCCGCCGGGCAGTTTCGGCCTGCGCCAGATCCCCGATATCAGCGGCGCGCTGGTCGCGCTTGACCCCCATACCGGGCGGGTGCTCGCCATGACGGGAGGGTTTCTGTATGACGCAAGCCAGTTCAACCGGGCGACCCAGGCTCGGCGTCAGCCCGGCTCGGCGTTCAAGCCGCTGGTCTATCTGGCGGCTTTGGACCGGGGATTCACGCCGTCGAGCCTAATCCTCGACGCGCCGTTTGTGATTGACCAAGGTCCCGGATTGGGCAAATGGAAACCGAGAAACTACGGCAAGAAATTTTACGGCCCGAGCCCGATGCGTCTCGGCATCGAAAAATCCCGCAATCTGATGACCATCCGGTTGGCCCAGCATATCGGCATGGATGCGGTCGCCGACACCGCGCAGCGCTTCCGTGTCGTCGACCGCATGCCCCGGCTGCTGTCCATGGCGCTGGGCGCGGGCGAGACCACCCTGCTGCGGATCACATCGGCATACGCAATGCTGGTCAATGGCGGTAAGCGCATCACGCCGTCCTTCATCGACCGGATCCAGGACCGCAACGGCAAGACCGTGCTGAAACTCGATTCCCGACCGTGCAATGAATGCCTCATGGACAAGTGGGACAATTCCGAACCGCCGGATATTCCGGACACACGGGAACAGATTGCCGATCCGGGGAGTGCCTACCAGATCGTCTCCATGCTGCAAGGGGTGGTCGAGCGCGGCACCGGCCGGCGGATCCGCGCCGTCGGCAAGCCGCTGGCGGGCAAGACCGGCACCACCAATGACAGCCTCGATACCTGGTTCATTGGCTTTGCGCCCGATTTGGCGGTCGGCGTATTCATCGGGTTCGACAAGCCGCGCAGCCTCGGTCGGCGAGAGACCGGATCGTCCGTCGCCGCGCCGGTGTTCCGCGACTTCATGACCGCCGCCCTGGCCAACGCGCCCGCCACGCCATTCCGCATCCCGCCCGGGATCCGGCTGGTCCGGGTCAATCCGCGCACCGGCCTACTGGCCCGCCCGGGCGAACGCGGCGTGATCCTGGAAGCCTTCAAGCCGGGCACCGAGCCGTCCTCCCGCCGCAACATACTCGACGGGAACCGGGGCGTCGGCACGCAAAACTCTCCCACAAGACGGAAACGTGATTTATATTAAGTTTGATATATAAGTCGGCGCCGGCCCGCTCCCCCACCCGGCCACCCAGTGGGGATGATCCCGTGGGTGGCCGGGTGGG
>JAYZAW010000120.1:0-13277 GCA_036339495.1 Pseudomonadota bacterium
GCCTTTGTTCCTTAGCCGGTTACTTCGCCGACTTCAGGATCTTCACAAGCTTCTTCTTGAGCTTGTTGATCTCCGGGTGCGCGGCCACAAAGGCGACGCTGCCTATGGCGAACTTCGCGCCCTGCTTCTCGAGTTCGATGGTCCGCTTGACGGCGTTCGACTCGGGGAACATGTCGGAATCCAGCAGCCAGGTCTCATAGACGATCTTCTGCCCCTCCTTGGTCATCAGGAACACCGCAAAGAGCGCGGCCACGTTCTTGTTCGCCGAATTCTTGGGTACTCCGAGATAGAACTGCCGCTTGATCGCCGCCTCGGGGAAGAGAATTTGTGCAATCGGGGCGCCCTTCGCGGCCCACACACGGCTTTCCCGGCCATGACAATCCATCACGAGGGCGATGATCTCGCCGGTGGCGATGCGTTCACCCTCGCCGCAGCGGATCAGGCCACGGATGTTCTTCGACAGCTTTCGTACAAAATCCTCGGTTTTCTCCGGGCCCCAAACTCCTTTGGCCGTCAGCGTGTCGAAACTTGCCGCGTAGGGGGTGGACGAAATCTTGCCCTTCCATTCGGGTTTCAGCAAGTCGGTGATCTTCTTGGGCTTGTACGGCGCGAGGTTGGTGTTGTAGGTGACGCCGCCGAACCCGGTGGCGAAGCGCACAACCGTGTTGTCGCCTTCGACCATTGCCGGCGTGATACGGCCCGGCAGCATCTTGGCGTAGGGGAAAGCCACCAGCACCTTGCGCTTGATCAGCGGCAGCACAAATGGTGACGAACCGAGATAGGTGTCGGACGTCGCCGGCTGTCCGGCCGCAACCTCCGCGCGGACTTTGCCCGACATCGCGGCCATGGACCGGCCTGGCGAGAAGGAGATCTTGATGTTCGTACCGAACATCTTGTTCATCCCCGCTTCGATTTTAAGCGCGCCCGCCGCGCCGTCAAGCGTCGACTGGCTCCAGGCCACGTGAAGCTTGCCCTCCGCGCCGGCCTTTTTTATCAGGTCCTGCAGTTCCGTCGAGAACCCGGCATTGGCAACGCTTCCCGTGAATGCGATTACGGCCGCGGAGACCAATGTGGCCTGTGCAAACCGGACTCCTATTTGATTGATTTTCAACATTTTCTTCCTCCCCGTGATTTGATTCTTTACGATCTAGTCCTCCAAGTCCCAAAAACTATAGCCCACTAGGCGAACGCTCACTAGTGGATTGAGCCGGAGACAGGCATGGCGCTATCCAAATCAGAAACCGACGCGACGCTCCTCAAAGTCATCGTGTTTCCGAACACCACCCAATTGCCGCTCTACGTGGGCGACGCGCTGGGCATCTTCGCCCGGCACGGTCTAACCGTCGAACGCACGATCACGCCGACATCCACGTTTCAGATCACCAAGCTGGCGGCCGGGGAATTCGACATCGCCATCGGTGCGTTCGACAATATCGTGGCCTACCAGGAAGGACAGGGCGCCGAGCTGCTGCAAGACCCGGATTTGTTCGCCTTCATGGGGGTGGCGCGGATGAACTTGCAGCTGGTCGTGCAACCCGGCATCCAGAGCTATGCCGACCTCAAGGGCAAGACGTTCGCGGTCGACGCCGTGTCGTCAGGTTTTGTTTCGGTGTTACGCCGCATGCTGGAATTGGGCGGGCTCGGTCTTGATGATTACGAGCTGGTTCCGGTCGGAACGAAACGCTGGGAGACCCTGAAGGCCGGCGAACATTCAGGCGCGCTGATGACCGACAATTTCATGTCGGGCGATCTGTCGACCGGGCTTCGCATCCTCGATAACTCCATCGACGCCCTGCCGCCTTATCAAAGCGCGGTCGCGACCGCGTGCCGTGGCTGGGCGGCGGCACGGGGGGATGACCTTATCCGCTTTATCCAGGCTTATGTGGAATGCCTCGACTGGATTTTCGATCCCGCCAACCACGACGAAGCGGCCCGAATCCTCGGCAATAACCGGGACGGCATGTCGCCCGAGGCGGCGGCGAATTCGGTGGCGCAACTGACGTCTGGACGCGAGGGACTCACGCCCAAGGCCGCGCTCGACATGGAAGCCGTGCGGACCGTGGTCGATCTGCGTAACCGCTTCGGCGAGTCACGCAAGGAACTCGCCGGCCCGGAACCCTATATCGATTTGTCATATTATGAAGCGGCGATTACCGGTTAACCGGCGGCGGCTTTCTCTTCTTCGGGAAAAAATCCGAGCTCGATCTTCAGCCCGTTGGGTTCGTGGACATAGAGCTGGATCATCGATCCACCCCTGGCCACCACCTTTTCGAACTCGACATCATTGCTTTCGAGACTGGCGATCATGGAATCCACATCGGTGCCGAACAGCGCCATGTGATCGACGCCGGTCCCTGTCGCGCCCTTCACGGTGCGCGGCGGGCCCTCGCACGCATCCTCGGTCAGATGAACGAACGGCGCGTCGTCGCCGTCGCAATAGAGCCAATGGCCGCGCTCGGGAAAATTTGGCCGGAAACCATCGGTCAGCCCCAGAACATCGACAAAGAAATTGCGCGTCTCGTCGAGCTTCGAGGTGCGGATTTGTATATGGTTCAACACTTTGAGCGGCATGTCGTTTTCCCTTTAAAGACCTAGTTTCTCTGCAAATTCGGCACGCCATTCCGGGAACGGTTTTTTGCTCGGGTCGTCTTTGATCAAATCTTCGGTGAAGCGCATGATTTCGTCATCGTCCATCGACAAATCCAGCGGAACGCCACAGGGTTGCGCCACATACCATGGGGTATCGAGAAACACTTCGGACCGGTTTTCCTCCGGATCATGGAAATAAACCGACCATGCATTGCCGTGACAGATCGGTCCGATACGGGTAATGCCCGGATAGGTCTGCAACGCCGCATGAATGCCGCGCAACCGGTCCAGGGAATCAACCCGGAAAGATACGTGGTTGTGATGCACCAGATTAGACGGCGACGTGCGCCCTTCATACAGCACGAATTGATGATGGTCGCGCGGATCGGCGCCCATGAACGTCACCTCGCCACGGCCTTCGACAAAGCCGTGGTCGGTGACGTGAAATCCATAAACGGTGGTATAAAAATCGACCATCTTCTTCATGTCGAAGACATGAAAACCAGAGTGACCGATGGAAATAGACGGCGTCGCCATAATGAATTCTCCCCGTGGACGAACGCCAGCATAAGGCGTTTTTAAGGGCCCCCGCAACAGGGATGGCCTTTACGGGCAATGGAAGCTCGGTCAAGAATGGCTTCATCACACATAAGGGGAAATTAATATGAACGGGACTGTTTTTTCGCTGGCGACATTTGGCGGCGCGCCGGGTGGAGATTTTGCCGCCATTGAAATCGGCGACAGCGCAGTAGCGCTGGACTGGGTCTATCCGGCATATCGGGATTCCGGCCGCGGCAAGGCGGGGCCGTTGACGGCCACGGATAGCATTTCAGGCCTGCTGGAAGGCTGGGACCGTAATTTTCCGGTGCTGCAGGAAATCGTCGCCTTCATCGAGGACGAAGGGCTGGACAGCGACCGGCTCGACGGCGCGGTCGCCAAGGTGTCCGGTCTGCGCGCGTTGGCGCCGGTCCGGAACCCAGGCAAGATTTTCAACGCGGCGCAGAATTTCCAGGCCCATGTCGATGAAATGATCCGCGCCGGAACGTCCGAAGGCGCGGGATCGGAATTCACCGGCGAGCGTTCGACCTCGCGGCCTTATCTGTTTCTGAAGGCGCCAAGCGTGCTCGCCGGCGCGAATGACGACATCGCTATTCCCCGCGGCATGGAGAAGATCGACTGGGAGGCCGAGATTGCCTGTGCGATCTGGAAGAAAGCCAAACGCGTGAGGGCGGAAAACGCGCTCGACCATGTCGCCGGTTTCATGACCACCAATGACGTCTCGTGCCGCGATATCGGCATGCGCGAAGACCGACCGGCGCTGCGGACGGACTGGCTCGGCGGCAAGAGCCACGACAATTTTGCGCCCATGGGACCCCGCTTCGTGCCGATCGCCTTTGTCGGCGACCACATGAATCTGTTCCTGCGCCTGACAGTGAACGGCGAGGTCAAGCAGGACGGCAATACGTCGCAGTTCATTTACACGCCGGAAGAGCAGATCGAATTTGCGTCCAACATCCTGACCGTCCAGCCCGGCAATCTGTTCGTCTGCGGCACTTGCGGCGGCGTCGGCATGGGCACGGGCGAGTTTTTAAAAGTCGGCGACGTAATGGAAACCGAAGTCGAAGGGCTCGGAAAAATGACCAACCGCTTTGTCGAGGACCGGAGCTGAGCGAAAACCCCTATGGCCTATACGGCCCGCCGAACACTGGTTCGGCGTGAGGGATCGGCGGCAGCGCCCAGGTGCCGGTCGCCGGCGGGCGCACGTTGGCGTCGACATGAACGTCGATCAGGCAGGGGCTTGTTGGCCTTTACCGCCTGTTCCAACGCGCCCTTGAAGTCTTCCGACTTGGTCGATGAATTGAAAACCTGATCCAAATCTATATGCCTGGGATAATTGTATGCCGCTTGGAGGTGAAAGCGGACGTCCCGATGTCTGCTTCCAGGGTATTAGCGGACGTCAAATCACACCGCCCGAGAGTCCGTTAAGTGCCAATAGGCGACATATGCGATCTGTAAACCTTATATTCTAATCGGTGTAGTTTGAGATTGGACATACAAATAATCCATCTCATCATACTTATGAGAAGACAACGGATTTATTTTTCCCAATCAAGCGTCTAGGGCTAGCCTTGCCTTGGTCGCTAGGCCACTCATGGAAACCGGTTTGGAGAGGATTTCGCTCCTTCAGACAATAGGTTGGTAGGCGGTGAACAATGGAGTCGGATTGATTGATGGCGTGTATCGTATCGTTGGGGTTCCGGGCGCGAGTGCAGACCCGCTAAACCAGGTCAGAGAGGGCTGTTTCCAAACTCACGATAATCGCCAGCCGCGCATAAGGCGATGTCGGCGGGAAATAGGTTTCATTCCGGTCTCCCCAGTTGACGCCAACAGTAAGCTTGATCATGGTGCGCCGATCATCGATTTCAGCCCGGCCGCCATCGGTGAGCACGGATATCAACTTATCCCGCGGATCTGGGATTTTCGGCCAGGGAGTTTTGGGTAACGTATTGACCGGCGGCGCCCGTAACACGATCACCGTCAACTCGATTTTGGAGGATTAGGTGTCAAAAGCTCGTAATGTTTTGTGGATCATGGTCGACCAATTACGTTGGGACTACCTTTCCTGTTATGGCCACCCGACCCTGCGGACCCCGAATATCGATGGGCTGGCTAATCGGGGCGTACGTTTCGTTCGTGCCTACGTGCAATCGACGATCTGCGGTCCCTCGCGCATGAGCTTCTACACGGGGCGCTACGTACGAAGTCATGGCGCGACCTGGAACGGCTTTCCGTTGCGGGTCGGGGAACCGACGCTGGGAGATCATTTGCGCGATATCGGCGTCGATTGCGTCCTGGTCGGTAAAACACATATGGTTCCCGATAGGGAGGGCATGCGGCGGCTGGGTATCGATCCGGACTCGATCATCGGCGTGCATGCCGCCGAGTGCGGCTTTACCCCGTTCGAGCGCGACGACGGAATGCACCCGGAGGGCTATTACGACAAGAACCCGCCTTACGATGCCTACCTTCGCGAACATGGAATGGATGGCGATAACCCGTGGGAAGAATGGGCGAATTCGGCCGAAGGCGAAGACGGTGAACTGTTGTCGGGCTGGCTAATGAAATACTCCGACCTTCCTGCTCGAGTGCCCGAGGAACATTCTGAAACGCCTTATCTCACTCGACGCGGCATTGACTTCATCGAGAGCGCCGGAGAACGGCCGTGGCTCTGCCACCTCTCCTATATCAAGCCGCACTGGCCCTACATCGCGCCGGCGCCGTATCACGACATGTATGGGCTCGGCGATATCCTGCCGGTGGTGCGCTCCAACGCCGAACGCATGACCGATCATCCCGTCTATCGCGCCTGGCAGAACCACCGAGTGTGCCAAGCGTTCGCGCGCGACGACGTGCGAGAGCGCGTGATCCCCACCTATATGGGTCTGGTCAAGCAGATCGACGACCAGATTGGCGTCCTGTTCGATTATCTGGAACAGAGTGGGCGAATGGCGGACACCATGATCGTCTTCACATCCGACCACGGCGATAATCTCGGCGACCATTGGCTTGGAGAGAAGGACCTGTTCCACGACGCCTCAGTGCGGGTTCCTTTGATCGTTTACGATCCACGATCGGAGGCTGACGCCACCCGCGGCACTACTAGCGACGCACTGGTCGAGGGGATCGATTTGCCACCGACCTTCCTCGAATTCTTCGGTGGTGATCCGAAGCCGCATGTTCTGGAAGGCCTGTCGCTTGAGCCGCTCCTGCACGGCCAACCGACGGCGTGGCGGGACTACGCGATCTCGGAGTACGACTATGCGACCCGGCAGTCGGCCGTCGAGCTCGACGTGGACCAGGCCGAGGCCCGGTTGGTGATGATTTTCGACGGCCGTTGGAAGTACATCCACGCCGAAGGATTCAGGCCACTGTTGTTCGACCTGGAAACCGACCCCGGCGAATTGGTGGACCTCGGCGGCGACCCGGCCCACGAAGAAGTTCGGGCGCGGCTGCACGAGGCAATGTTTGCCTGGGCGCGTCGCCACCACGGCCGCATCACGCGAACACCGGAGCAGGTTGATAATATGGCCCAAGCAGCCGAACCGTCGGGCGTCCTAATCGGATTTTGGGACGAAGACGAAATTCGCAATGCCGGAATAAAGAGCGTTTATCCGAAGGTCGATTGAGCCGGATTGTGGACGTGGAACTCACCCGCGCCACACATGGCATTATCATATTGGGGAAGATCTGAGATTGCGGATCGATCAGGGTGTCGAAATCCAGACCGCAATGTTGCGCCGGCGCCGGCGGGCGAACTAGGGTTTGGCGTGGGGGCGTGCTAGGCTTTCGCTTCCTTGGATGAACCGGCGAGGGAGCGCATGGGCGATTCCGGATATTTCGGCACCGGCCAGAAGCCGCTGGCGGCGCCGGCGGACTGTCCGGTCGATCACGGCTTCTCGCCCTTCGCCGATGGCTACGTCGCCGATCCCTATGGCGAGCTCGCCGGGCGGCGGCGCGAGACGCCGGTCTTTCATGCGCCCGATCTCGGCTATCTGGTGCTCACCCGCATGTCGGACGTTGCCGAGGTGTTCAAGCGCGACGACGTGTTCGCCTCGGAGAACGTACAGGAGCCGGTGACGCCCGTCTGCGCCGCCGCGGCCGCGCGGCTGGCGGTCAACGACTTCAATCCCGTGCCCGTCCTGTCGAACCGCGCCGAGCCCGGTCACGGGCGCATCCGACGCCACGTTCAGAACGGATTCTCGGGTCGCCGCATGCGGCTGCTGGAGCCGGTGATTCGGCGGCGCGCGGAAACGCTGGTCGACGCCATGCTGGCGGCCGGGCCGCCCGGCGAGTTCTCGGCCGCGGTCGGCCACGCGCTGCCGGGTGAGACAATTTACCGCCTGGTCGGTTTTCCCGAGGCCGACGATCCCATGCTGATGGACTGGTCGAAAGACCGGCTCGCCTTCACCTGGGGCCGCGTGGACGAGACGGCGCAGGTCGCGATCGCCGACAGCATGGTGGCCTACTGGCGCTACTGCGTCGGCCATGTCGCGCTCCGCCGTGACGAACCCGCCGATGACCTGACCTCCGAGTTGCTCGCGGTCCACGCCGCCGACCCGGCGGAGCTCACGCCAGAGGAGATCACCTCAGTGCTCTACGGGCTTTCCTTCGCCGGCCACGAGATCGTCAGCTATCTGCTCGCCAACGCACTGATTTGTTTGCTCACCCGGCGCGAGGAGTGGGCGGCGCTCATTGCCGAGCCGGACCGCATTCCGGCGACGGTCGAGGAGGTGCTGCGCTTCGATTCGCCGCAGACGAGCTGGCGCCGCGTCGCGCGCGAGGACACCGAGATCGCCGGGACGCGCGTACTCGCCGGCACTCGAATTTTCCTGTCGCTCGCCGGCGCCAATCACGACGAGGCCGAGTTCGACGCACCCGAGACCTTCGACATGGGCCGCGAGAACGCCCGCGCCCACATCTCCTTCGGCCGTGGCGTTCATTTTTGCCTCGGCAACCGACTGGCGACGATGGAGGCAGTGATCCTGCTGGAAACGCTGACGGCCCGCGCGCCGACCCTCGCGCTCTCCCCCGACCGGCCGGTCACCTACGTCCCCAATTTCACGCTCCACGGCCCGGCTGAGCTGTGGCTGACCTGGTAGGACACGCTCCCCTTTAATCCCGCCCAAAATAGAAACAGCGGATGATAACGATATCGACGCTTTTCAGAAATTGGTCATCGACCACTGTTAAGGTGCTTGACTTCGTACCAAGAATCGCTTGCCGCGAATATGGTGAACCGCCAGATAGAGGCCCGCGACCGCGAGCGCCGAATTGGCGATGACGGAAATCTTCAGCAATATCAATACGGCCAGAATGAACCGCAAAGCGATGTCAAACACCGAGAGTTTCGATTTATCGTAGCGGCTTAACGCGCTGGCAACCAAATAGAGAACCACGATCATTTTAAAGAGCAGCCAGCTGAGACCGGCCAAGTTGATCGTCCCATCATAACCCGGCAGGTAATTCTTCGTCGTACTTACCCCACCATCGATCGACTGCATGATTTGCGCCTGCTCGATCAGCAGAAGTTCTGGATAAAAAGCGAAAACGAACGGAATGGTGAACATCACAATTCCAGCCCGGACCGCCATAAATCCGGTCGCCAATGGATCCGCCTTCGAAATGGTCGATGCCGCAAAAGCGGCGATCGCCACGGGCGGCGTAATGGCCGATGCCACCGCGAAATAAAATACAAACATGTGGGCGGTAAAAAGCGATGTTCCCAATGCCACCAGCAAAGGACCGATGATCAAAATCACGTTTACATAGGCCGGCAGCGTCGGCATGCCCATGCCGAGCAGGATGGTTGCCAACATTGTCACCACCAGCGCCAATGTCAGATATAGCGACCCGCCAATGGTGAATTCACTGCCGACCACGGGAAATGTGGAAACTGATTTGAGCCAGTTCAGAACATCAATCGTCAGGATGCCCGTGAAATTGGTGTAATTGATGCAGATGTCGATCACCGATACCGCGATCAACAATAAAAACAGTTCGCCGATGATGATACCGGCATCCGCCAGCGCGGAGATGACCTTTCCGGGTGATTTTCGAATATCGGGATCGATAAACAACAATATCAACAGCGAAATAACCGCAAAGAATCCCGCCGAATCCGGATCACCGGCGGCATTTTGATATACCTGCAAGAGCCAGGGTAATGGAGCACCCGACGCAGCGTCATAGCCAAAAATAAAGCCGGAAAAGCCGGTGCCGACAGTATCTTTCGTGCTCAACAAAAGAACTAAAATTATCAAGATCGGTCCGGCGATCATCAAAAGGTTGCGCCAATCCGCTCTAGATAATTTCTGTTCGTCGGATAGTTCACGCACAGGTTCGATGTTCATCCGGCGCGATTCAAAAATGACCATCAAAAACAGGCTAAAGAAATAGGCGACGGCGGGGATGAATGCCGCGACGATGACATCCGAATAAGGAACCGTCGATAGCGCCGCCAAAACAAAGGCTGCAATTCCCATCACGGGTGGCATGATCTGACCGCCGCTCGAAGCCGCGGCTTCCACCCCGCCGGCAAACGTCGCCCTGAAACCGGTTTTCATCATCATTGGAATGGTCAGGGTTCCGGTGCCCAAAACATTGACCACCGGCCCACCGGAAATCGTCCCGAATATTGCCGATCCCACAATTGCCGCATGGGCCGGTCCACCGCGCAATTTTCGCGTAGCGACGACGGCCAACTTGATTAAGGAGCGCCCACCCGCTGACGCGCCAAACAAGGCCCCGAGCACGACATAGGGAAAGACGACATTGACCGTAATATTTAGAAACTGTCCCAGGAGGCCGTTCGATTCCAAAATGATCGAATTTCGTGCGCCGATGACCGCTGATGAGTAATTGCGCACATTATCCACGGTGGTGCCGACCGACGTCGTTAAATATTTATTGTCCGTCCAATCAAAATACCAAGCAAAGGATGACACCACCGTATAAATGGAAATGACAATTGCCACCGCGACGATGGGAAAGCCCCACACTCTAACGATATAAATGAAAATGACGGCAATTGCCAAAACCAGAAAAGGCAGAATCCAATTGCCGAGATTTGTTTGGCAATCAGGAAAATCATCATCCGGCGCCGTGCCGAAAATCTCCATATACTCTTTGGCGCGCGCCGCGTTTTCGGCCATCAAACGCGCTCGTTCTCCGTTGAGCGTATCAATCAGGCAAACCTGTTCATTTTCGATCAGATAAACAATTGCCACCGATATAATCACGGTGAGCATCAGGATATCGAGAGCGGTGCCGAGAAAATACTTTACTCGTGATTGGTCGCGCCAATCTCTGGCAAGAGAAGACGTCAACAGGGCGATCACCGTCATAACGGCAAATGAGAGCGGGAAAAAGAACTCGGAGTTATATTTGCTGAGACGCGGCAACTCTTCCAACCCGGGGATCGAGCGTACGGCTTCCAACAAACCAGGAAAATTTGGCATGTTATTGGCCATGCCCATCATCACTAGAATAAAAGCAAATCCGAGCGCCAAGCGGCGCATCCAATCATGATATTGTCGTGTTTGAGCGTCGGGCATGGCGCAAAATCAGCTCCACGCCAATTTCGTGATTTCTGTTTTCAGAGCGAAACAGAGCCGGGGCGAAAAATATGCGCCCCGGCTCCAGGTCAATTTCTTAGTAAGGCCTTCGATCAAGACTAACTTGAGGGTTTTGCGCAATCATCAACCTTGAAGCCGGCTTCTTCCCATGCCTCAACGGCGCCCGCATGCAATTTGACGCCGGCCCGGCACATCCCCATTTTTTCATTGCTGATATGGCCGAATAGTTGGCCCTTGGTAAACGGCGTTTTCCGGAGAAGGTCGGGAACGCTTTTGATAAAGGCCGCGGTCAGCGCTTTCGCCAGTTTCTTGTCCATATTCTTGTGCACCACGGTTCCCCCTGCATCGGCGACGGTGCGGAAAGTATTGTCCTCGGAAATAATTCTGGCTTTCGTGCCATAGGAGCGTTGCATGTCACTTACGGACATCAGGGATTTCACTCTGCCGGGAGAATTTACCAGTTTCATCCAGCCCTTCGAGGCGTATTTTGCTTTCGGCACTGAAACGATATTGATTTTTCCGGCGGCCATGATGATGGGTACAAAGGAAGCGGGATTCGTGCCTGGTCGTACGGCGGCGTCAACGGACCGGTCCAGGAAAATTGAATTGGCCTGGCCCCAAGCGATTTGTTTGCCCGTATAGCCTTTGCCATCTCTCATGCCGGTCGTCGCCTGGATGACTTGGCGCGCCAAAATCAACGCCCCACCACGCGGCGGACCATTATGGACGGTTTTTCCCTTCAGTTTTGCATAGCTGTCGATGCCGGTGCTTTGATAGGAAAACAGGTAAAAGGACGCCAAATGATAGCCATAGAGAAGACGTAAATTTGCGGCCGCTACCTTGCCCTTCTCTCTGCCCAGACCCGAGTAAGGGCCGAGGCCTCTCGCCATTAAAAAATTAAGGATAAAGGGCGCCGCGGAAAGATCCGTTTTGCCTTGCGCCACTTGCACCATCGTTTTCGTCAGTACCTGGCCGACCTGCACTTGAATGGTGGCGACCTTGCCGGCCGCGGCGACTTCAGCCAGATTTTTAGCGGAAACATCCGTGGCGCCGCCCGGCTGCGCGGCAGCCATGGTCAAGGTGACATTTTGTGCTTGAGCGTTGCTTGTCAGTAGAATGGCCGCACTCAAGGCCAAAATCTTGTTCCAATGCATCGGATTTTCTCCCTCACGGATTATCGGATTATTCTCGGTGTTTGTTCGGCGCTCAATGTTACCGACCTATATGGTCAAACACAAGAATGTGAACCCACCCGATTGGGATTGACAGGCGCTACCGGGTTTATCTGGCCGTGACCCGTTTCGCGATCTCCGGTGAGTTTTCGGCATATCGATAGGCTCGGAATATCCAGTTCTCGGGCCCCCTCGGGCCTTTAACGTCGAAGGGCGAAATATACTCCCAGACATTTGTCCCGTCGTCCGCAACCTCGAACAAACGCCCGCACCCACCCTCGCAGATCAGCGTGTTGCCCGAAGCGAGACGCTGGGCGCCGCTGATATGCGGGCTGTAAAATGTAAGATGCGGCCAACCCTTATACTCCCACACCGTCTCGTTGGTTTCGGGATCGAACTCGATGACGCGCGAAAAGGGCAAATCGACAGTATTATATCCATTGGCGAAAAGCAGGATGTTGCCGTTGTCCAAATACTGGCAGTCATGCGGTCCGCCCCAGCTCGCATCGTGCTTATGCCAACGGATCCGGCCGCTGGCGCGGTCGATGAAGGAGATCGCGTTGAGCCGGCGGAAACTGACCAAAACTCCGTCGTCCGTGGGAAAACATGTGTTGGCATGGCCGTATTCGTCTCGCAGCGAAAGCGGCGCAAGCGGCAGTGCCTCGAAATCCATATCGTCATGGGCATGCCATTCCCATACGGTCATGCCGGCCGGTGTGACCTCGCGCAGATAATCGGAATGGATAGCGCCGCCCTCTTCCTCGCTGCCCGCGACCCCACCGACGACCCGGCGCGCTGCGTCCCCGGGCATTTTCTCCCAGCCGAGATAGAGCGTGTTTCCGTTCGGCAGCCGCCGCGCGTCATGGTGTTGGCCCGGGTCCAGATGTTCCCACACCAGCTCGCCGTCCCAATCATATTCGCGGATGATCCCGCCATTGCCGCCGCCGCGAAGGGCGCGCCCATCCTCGCCGAGCTCCGTCGACAGAAGATGGCCACCGGGAAGCAGCTGCACCAACGTGCTATTGGGCGAATGGAGCCGCCATTCCTGAACCACCTTGCCCGTCATGTCGATCAGTCTCGCGGCATGTCCGTGGATCGTCGCGAACAGGGTCAAACCTGGGGTGGCGCGATCGCGGTTGCATTCGGTCACTCCAGTCTTGAGCACTCGCATCTGACGGTTCCTTCAAGTCGCTGTACTCGGCCTATCGCAGATGAAGAATAATGCCCGCCTTGGCAACCCAATGAAAGCTGCCTGTCTGATGCGCGTTGCTCAAAGGATTAAAAAATTAGGGTTTGGTCATCATTCATGCCCCTATACACCCATGATGCGAAATTCTAGATGTTGAACCGGGTGGGGTCCGCCAAGTGCCAGAGTCCGTTC
>JAYZAW010000121.1:0-4369 GCA_036339495.1 Pseudomonadota bacterium
GTGGGCGACCGGAATTTACCTACCCCGCTCCCCGGGCGGGAGTGGGGGGACCCACCGCGCGGTGGGGGGGGGTGCGGGGGCGGCTGCCCGCAGGCTGAATGAGAGACGCGCTGATCGCGCTTACCCCTCACCCCCGCCCTCTCCTGCAAGGGGAAGGGGGATAATGCAGGCTTTTTAAATGTTCAAGGGAGTGACAAATCCATGTGCCGGGTCAGGGCCGCGCGCTCCAGCTTGGGCACGGTCATGCGGTTGAGGATTTTTTCGATTCGGTCGGGGGCCATGCCGAGCTGGACGAAGGGCTCTCCGGCGCTGAACACTTCGTCGTATCTTTGAATCAGACCGTCCTCAATGTCGAACCGGCTCATGCCGTCGAACATCACCCGGGTTCCGGCGCTGTCCTCGAAAGTTGAGCTGTAGCTGAACAGCCAGTGGGCATAGCCCAGCTTGCCATCGAATACCGGGTCGAACATGTCCCAGCGGAACCGTTCGGCGTCGCGGTGGAAATAATTATCCAGCATATTGGCAATGGCATCGGGTCCGGTGAACGCGCCGTAAAACGTATCCGCATAGATTCCGTCGGCGTGAAACAGCGCCCCCAGCGCCGCGCCGTCGGCGGACTCCACGGCCCCGGTAAAGCGGGCCAAAAGATTTTCAAAGTCGGCAATCATTCCATCACCAGCCCGCCATCGACATAAAGAGTCTGCCCGGTCATGAAGCGGCTCCAGTCCGACGCCAGAAACAGCACCGGGCCGGTCACATCCTTGGGCGCGGCGATCCTCCTCATGGGCGTATTCGCGATCAGCATGTCCTTGACGTCTTCCTTGGTGCCGCGGGTCGCGTCGGTCGGGTAGACAATACCAGGCGCGACGCAATTCACTCTGATTCCGAAGGGTCCCAATTCCACCGCCAGATTGCGGCTGAAGCCGGTCAGCGCCGCCTTGGCGGTGGTGTAGTCGTGATAGGGAATGGTCGGACGGGCCACCAGATCGCTGGCAATGTTGATAATCGACCCTTGCGCGCGCCTTTTCATGGCCGGCAGCACCGCCTTGCACAGGCCGTGGGTCGAGATCAGCGCGCCGTCGATCTGGGTCTGGTAATCGGACCAGTCCAGTTCCCAGAACATCCTGCGGTTTTCCGGATCGAAGACATAGGGCCGGAACGCATTATTGACCAAAACATCGATCTTGCCGAAGGTCTCCAGAACGCCGTCGACCAATCCCGTGATCGCATCATTGTCGGTGACGTCGGCCTGAAAGACCGATGCCTCGCCGCCGAGTTTCCGGCATTCGGCGGTGACCGCCTCGGCCGCCTCGGCGTTGGTCAGGTAGTTGACCGCGACCGCCGCGCCCTCGCCGGCGAAGGCCTTCGCGATGGCGGCGCCGATGCCCCGGCTCGAACCGGTCACAAGAACGACTTTATCTTGAAAATCCATGCCTTACTCAATCCACATAGGGCGCAAGGCCATCCGCCGCTGCTTCCGCCGTGTGCTCAATTTCGGTCAAGGTCACCAGATCGAGCAGGTTGAAGCGCCCGTCATGGTGCCATCCGGCCTCGGGCGCGGTCATCTGGCCCAACGCGCTGATCCGGGTGACGCCGACCTGACCGAGGCGGTCCGCGAGCCGGTAAAGTTCCTCCGGCGGCGCGGCGATGCCGACGGTTTGCAGGAACGCCTTATAGGGCGCAATCCGGGGCGCGACATCGTCCAGCCTATCGACGGCCACGATCTTGATGGTCCGGTTGAGCCCGCTGGGCGAAAAATCCTCTTGGCCCTCCACATAGGCGACGCTCCACGCGCCGTCGGGACCGCCGATGACTTCGCTGTCGTTCCCGGCCAGGGCCTTCGCCTCTTCCTGATGCCGCCAGGCGGCCACGTCGCCGGCTTCGGCAATGGTCAGGGCGCGGCGCGGATATTTCTTTTCGAAATTCGCTAGTTCGTGGGCGACATAGCGGCAAAAATCCCGCGGCGAAATCTTGCCGCCGCGCTCGACAAAAAATACATGCGGCGAATAGCAGCCCTGCTGATCGTACCGCACCACATCATAGGCTGCCTGATGCGCCGCCGCCACCGCCTTGCGGGCATCAAGCGTTGTGCGTGAAATCATCCCGAAGCTGATCTTGTGGCCATGCGGCAGATAGCGCGTGGTCACCGGCACGCGGCCGCGGATCGCACCGAGCGACTCGTTGCCGCCATAGGCCAGAACCACATCCGCCTCCCGGAGAAGCGCCGTTTCGCGCAACCCGTCGCCGCCTTTCCACCAGACGATGGCGAAACATTCGGCAATATCAGGTTCGATCTCGGCCACGAGCCGAGCAAACCAGCCGGCGAACAGGGGTTCCGCGCTGGGGACCTTGCCGATATTTCCGGCTTTGACCAGAAGCCCGGAGATCAGGCTCCACAGCGGCAGGCCGGGCACGTTGCCGGCCCAAATATGGGCGAGAACATCCGGTCCAAATGCTCTGGCCACGCCGCCCTTCGCCATGGGCTGGAAGCCGTCGAGGATCCCCGGATTGGTGAAATCCTCGGCCAGAAACCGGTTGAGTCCGGGCTTGCGGAAGGTTTTCAGATAACCGGTCAGGCCAAGACGGACCATTTCCGCGTCGTATCCCGTGATAACGGGCAGCAGCGCCTCGGCCTTCTTGCGATACGGATCGTCACGGTCGAGCAACCTCGCGATGGCGCGATCGACGATATCGACAATGCGCGCCACAGGCATCGATTTCAGATGGCGTCGGCCGGCGACGCGGACCCGTTCCACGAGCGCCTTCATTTGCGCATCGGTCAGAACAGGCACTTCAATTTTGACGGTCTCGTCGGCGCGGCCGAATTCCAGCGGCCGCCATTCGACGTCGCCGTCGGCCAGTCCGGGAAGATAGCCCGCGCGTTCGGTCATTGGACCGTTACCCCTGCGCCGCCTTCAGAAACTCCTCGACCGCCATGGAACAGCCTTGCGCCTCCGCCCCATCGGCGCGGCCGAGCAGCAGGAAACCGCCATCGACTTCAATACCGGCATCCTCGGTCAGGATGGTCGAGACGATGTTGAAATGGGCCAGATCACAATGCGCGAGTACGCCGGTCTCGCCGCGCGGCACATCCTGGCCGGTCAGTGGATTGATCACCCGGCTCCTGATCCAGTGCGGTCCCGACTTGACCGACGGGCAGGTTTCGTTGCCCCAATCATAGAACTGGGTGCTGAGCTCGGTCATGCCGTACATGTTGATGCAGTCGCCGCGCGACACGCCGAAGCGGGCCGCAAGCTGATCATAAAATTCATCCGGACCGGGTTCGCGCGACTGGCCCTTGAAGCCGCCGGTATCGAACAGCCGGCTGCCGACGGGCAGGGCGAATGATTTCCCAAGCCCTTGCATTTCATCCATCAGATGCACGAAGCTGAAACTCGCCCCGAGAAGCGCGTAGGGTTCGCCGGTTGCCTCGGCGCGCTCAAGCTCGGCGAAAACAGCGGCAAAATCGATGCCGTCCTCGCGCATCAGGTACCTGCTGTCCGGCGTCCCGAAATGGCCGGTCGCCAGCGCCAGATAATGGGCCAAGGATGAATTGGGCATGATGTCCTCGGGCGGGAACAATATGCCCATGCGGATGGTTTCATGATCCTGCATGAAGCGGTGCTTGAAATTTTTGGTCATGGAGGCGTCATAGACCGCCAGGGTCGGATGGTGGCTCTTGCCCCGAACGCCGCCCATGGTGGTGCCGCTGGTCATGAAAGTGCGTTCCGCGTCCTCCGGCGCGCAGCAGCTCAACGTCAGATCCTTAAAGACATTAATCGGCACCGCCGGAATATCGCGCCAGGATCTGGTGGTCAGCGGCGTGCGGGCGCGCTGCATGGCGAACTGGCGGAACGGCGAATTGTTCTCGAACTGATAGGCGAACAAATCGAGCGCCAATTCGTTGAATTGATCGTCGGTCGCACCGTCCCGCCCCATGAAGGCGAGAACCGCGTTAATAATCTGACCTTTTGTCACGCTTTTGGAACCTCTCAGCAACAAGCAAGGAGATCCGAATTGACGGCGTCAGGTCAGCTATATGGTGAAGCATGGCTTTCCTTTTCCCTCCGCCGGCATGACCCGGATCAGGTTCTAAGGGTCGTCGCGTTGGCGCGTGGTGGGCGCCTGTCGACATCTCAGCTTCCTAGCGAAGCTCCCCATGGACCGAATGGGTAGAGTACGTCCACGCCCGGCGGCAGGTCAAGCACGGACGGTACAGATCACATGCACCGCCTTAATTGGATGAATCGCCGGTGGGACCGATGAGCCGGAAGGAATTGAAAAAACTGTCCGATTTAGGCGACAAAACCATATTGCTGGCGCCGACGATCGACATCAGATACTGGCGATTCCCGACATAATAATTGCG
>JAYZAW010000122.1:0-6419 GCA_036339495.1 Pseudomonadota bacterium
GCCGCCGGCAGACGGCAAAAATCATTCCTTGGCGCTTACGAGCCAGCCCCCCACCTTAATCCTCCTCCTCGAAGGGGGGGGGAGGAATTTCTTAATTCGCGCCAGCCGTAATCCAGGCGCAAACAAATAAGCTGAGTATCAATAAGTGCAGCACCCGAAAATACTTGTTTGGTTTACCTCCCTGATCGCGGTGTACCACTTCATCGTGGTCGCCCAGCTTCCGACCTGGTTCCGGATATTCGTTCCCCATAACGTCCATCTCGCGATCAGTATCTTGAGCGCGCTGATCCTGATCTTCCTGCTGCTGCCGGCGCGCGGCCGCAAGCACGGCGAGGATACCGAGGCGGAAGGTAAATTCCGTCGTGTCCCCTGGTATGATTGGGCCCTGATGGGCTGCGGCTTTATCGGCGCCGGCTACGTGATCGTCGATCACGAAGCCGTTCTGGATTACGGCGAATTCGGCTTCCTCGACGCCAAGGGCATTGTCCTGGCGGTGTTGCTGGCGGTGCCGGTGCTGGAGGGCGTGCGTCGGACCACCGGCTGGGCGCTGCCGATCATCATCATGTTTTTCGTCGGCATCACCCTGTTCCAGCAATATCTGCCGGGCCTGCTCTACGGCCGCGGCTATCCGCCGGAACGCATGCTGTATTCCGCCTATGTGGGCGATGCCGGCATTTTCGGCCTGCCGCTCGGCATCGCGGCCAATATCGTGATTGTGTTCCTGACTTTCGGCGCGTTGATGGAAGCGGCCGGGGCGAGCCGGTGGTTCATGGACATGGCGCTGGCGCTGACCGGCTGGTCGCGCGGTGGGCCCGCCAAGGCCGCCGTGGTGGCGAGCGCCATGTTCGGCTCGATCTCGGGCTCGCCGTCGGGCAATTCGGCGACCACCGGCGTGTTCACCATCCCGATGATGAAGCAGATCGGCTACACGCCCGCCTTCGCCGCCGCCGTGGAGGCAGTCGCCTCGACCGGCGGCATTATCCTGCCGCCGGTGATGGGCGCAATCGCTTTCATCATGGCGGAATGGATCGAGGTGTCCTATGCCTCGATCGTGATCGCGGCGGCCGCGCCGGCGGCGCTTTATTTCCTGATCGTGTTCGTCTCGGTCCATCTGCAGGCCCACAAGGACGGCATCCGCCCCCTTCCCCGCGCCGATCTGCCGAAATTCTGGCCGTCCTTCGTGCGCGGCTGGTATTATTTAATTCCGATGGGGGCGCTGGTTTATTTCCTGGTCGTTGCGTCCTACCCGCCGGGAATGGCGGGCATTTACACCTGCGGCTTCGTGCTGGCGGTCAGCTTCCTGTCCAAGAACCGGGACAACTGGCTGACCCCGCGCAAGATCATAACGGCGTTCGACGCGGGCGTCCGGCGCTGGATCACCGTGGCCGCGATTACCGCCTCGGTCGGGATCATGATCGGGGCGCTTGAGCTTTCCGGGGTCGGGATCAAGTTTTCCCGCTTTATCGTCGAGATGGCGGGCGGCGATCTGACCTTGACGTTGCTGTTCGTGGGCATCGTCAGCCTGATCGTCGGCATGGGGCTGGACGCGACACCGGCCTATATCACTCTGGCCACGCTGATGGCCCCGGCCCTGATCCGATTGGGCGTACCGGACATGGCGGCCCATCTGTTCGTGATCTATTGGGGCCTCGCGTCGTTCTATACGCCGCCAACCTGTATCGCGGTGTTCGTCACGTCTTCCATTGCCGACAGCAAGGTCTGGTCGACCGGGTGGGAAGCCATCCGGTTGGGAATCGCGGCATTTCTGATCCCATTCGCCTTCGTCTACAACCCCGGCCTGCTGATGGTCGGAACCGTGGCGGACATTCTCATGGCCATCGTGACAGCCGCCATCGGGGCGACATTGCTGGCCTCGGGAATCAGGGGCTATGCGTTCTCGTTTTTGAACCCGGTGCAGCGAACCCTCATGTTCGGCGGCGGATTGCTGATGATCGCGCCGGGTTGGCAAATGCCGGCGATCGGGCTAGTTATCGGTCTCGCGGTTGTCGCGCTCAGCATGTTGCGGATGCGCGCGGCCTAGGCATTTTAATTCGGTAGTCGTTCCCCATATGACAACAGAGGTCGCCGTCCCCCATTCCCGCCGGAACGTGATCCTGCTTGCGATCTGCCAGGCCGTGTTCATGACGGCGACGTCAGCCGTCGGCGCCATGGGCGTTCTGGTCGGCGATGCGCTGGCCGAAGACAAGGCGCTGTCGACACTGCCCCTGGCGGTTCAATTCGGGTCCATGATGCTGGTTACGATTCCGGCCTCCATGTACATGAAAAAGGTCGGGCGGCAGATCGGGTTTAT
Organism: Pseudomonadota bacterium; assembly: GCA_036339495.1. Taxonomy (GTDB): domain Bacteria; phylum Pseudomonadota; class Alphaproteobacteria; order MPNO01; family MPNO01; genus CALGIA01. The sequence goes on from JAYZAW010000122.1 coordinate 2,312, forward strand.
CACGGGCACGGTCATCGGCATCACCGGCGCGCTGATCGCGACTCATGCGATCATGTCCCACGATTTCTGGCTGTTTTGTTTCGGGCTGGTATTCCTCGGCAGTTTCAACGGTATCTCACATTATTTCCGGTTCGCCGCCGCGGACGCCTCCGACGATAAATTTCGCAGCCGGGCCATATCGCTGGTCCTGGCCGGCGGCGTGATCGCCGCCGTCACCGGACCGAATTTCGCCCTGTACACAAAGGACCTGATCGGAGCGGCGTTGTTCGCAGGCACCTTCGCCGGGCTGGTCGGAATTTACCTGACATTGTTTGTCGTGCTGCTGTTCATCCGCATCCCCAAACCGGGAGAAGAGGAACGCAGCCGGACGGGACGGAAGCTTTCCGAAATCGTATGCCAACCGGCTTTCATCGTGGCCGCGCTGGCCGCCGTCATCGGCTATGCGGTGATGGCGTTTTTGATGAGCGTGACGCCGCTTGTCATGTCACATCATTCATTTACGTTCGGCGATTCCGCCTTCGTGATCCAGGCTCACATGATCGGCATGTTCCTGCCGTCGTTTTTCACCGGGTCGCTGATCGCGCGATATGGCGTCACCAACATCATGATCTGCGGCGCGGTGATGATGGCAAGCGCCATATTGATCAATGTTTCGGGCCTCGAGTTCCTGTATTTCTTTTCCGGGTTGTTCCTGGTCGGAACCGGTTGGAATTTCCTGTTTATCGGCGGCACCACGCTGCTGACGACCTGCTACGCACCGGCGGAAAAAGCCAAGGTCCAGGGACTCAACGATTTCTTGGTGTTCGGCAGCGTCGCGATCGGCGTGCTGATGTCGGGCGCGACCTATAACGCGTTCGGCTGGACGGCGATCAATTACGGCGTCCTGCCGCTGGTGCTGCTGACGCTGGGCGCAACAATCTGGCTGAAATACCGGACACGGCCCGTGGCGGCGTAACGGTTGACCTCCGATCATGGGGTTCGTAAATTTAATTTCTGTTTTATTAACGCCCACCTATGCTGAATTGCCACCGCACTTCGATCGAAGAAACGACGACATGGAAATCTGGGCGCGCAACGGACCGCGCGTCGAAGCGCTGACCTGAACGGCCCAGATTCGCCCGAACCAAAAGTCGGCAGTTGCGCGAAAGTTAAAATCCATTCAAAGGGGGAACGACGATGGCCGGAAAAGCACGCATTGCGCATCTTTCGGGACCGACGGCGACGATCCAGAACACGCCGCCGCTGGTGACGTCCAACAAGGCGCGGGACAAGCGCGGCTTGCCGCCGATGCGGGATGCGGACGGCGCGCCGGTGGCGTTCGATGCGCTGCGCGCGCAGCGTCTGGCCGCGCCGGCGAAAATTTATGTCGAACAATTTTCGGCCCATCCGCTGGAATCGGACAGCGCCGAACTATACGGGCCGCCCGACGGGTTTCTGAATTCGAACGGCGATTTTCACCAGGAACAGCAAGGCGAAGGAGATACGCCCGTGTACGAAATCGAACTGCGCCCGGAAGACGGGCTTTACCCCCTGCCCTATATGGCGGTGCAGGCAAGCGGCCAAGCCTGGGAAGATGAGTGCGCCCAACCCGGGGCCGCCGATGACGGCGCTCGGCAGGGATTTTTTCCCGATGGATCGCGCAGCTTCGAGGAGATCGACCGCTTGTCGATTGACGTCGATGGGCGCGCCAGCATGATTTCGTCGGTGGCGACGGTGGATTTTTATCGCGGCGTGCCGCCGGGCGGCTTCAGAAAGGGTCTGCCCAATCATCTGCGTGGCGATATCGGAGACGGCGACATTCCGCCGGAGACCCGGGGCCGGGAATTCTACCCCTACAAGCCTTATCACCTGTCGTCGTCGCCGCCGCGGCCGATGCTGGCCAAAGCCACCAACGATATGCAGGCGCTGGCGTCGAGCGGCGATTATGACGGGGTAATCTGGACCCAGGGCAGCCCGCAGGTCGAGGAAACAGCCTATTGGTTCAATCTGCTGATCGACACCACGCGGCCGATTTGCGGCAACGCCGCGCAGCGTCCGCAAGGTCAGATCAGCAATGACGGGCCGAAGAATATCGTCGATTCCGTCAATTTCATCGCGTCCGGAATTTGGGCCGACGCGGACGGCCGCAATCGGTGCGGCGTCGTGGTAATCCAGGAACAGCAGTTCTTTGCGGCGCGCGAGGTCGCCAAGGTCGACGCGCGGCCGGGCGGCTATGTCGCGACCGGCGGGCATGGCGGCATCATCGGCCAAGTCAGCCACACCGGCCGCCAGACGCTGACCTATGTGCCAGTATACAAGCACACCTACCAGTCCGAGGTGAATATTTCCCGGCTGCCGGACACGGTCACGGCGACGCGCGCCATTGCTGGTGGCGTCGAAACCATCGAATTGGCGGTCAAGGATTCGGACGGAAAATTGCTGGCTGATGCCATTCCGGTGGTGTCAATCGTCAAGGACGGCAGCTATTCCGGACTTGAGATCGGCGACGATCCTTCGCTCGAAATCGACCTCATCGCCTCGATCGATCATAAGCTCGGCATGGGCAGGTTGACCGGCTTTGTCGTCGAAGGCCTGACGCCCTACGGCTCCGCCTTGTCGCAGGCGCGCCATCTGTTGATGCTCAAGGCGAGTTTCAGCGGCATTCCGGTCGCCAAGGTCGGCCGCGGAACCCCGGAAGGGTTCTCGGATCCCCACGAATTCCAGATCGCCGCATCCAATCTGACCGCGACCAAGGCGCGGCTTCTGCTGATGGCCTGCCTGTTGAAGTTCGGCAGCCTGCCCGCGGCGCAAGACCCCGACCATCCGACCGGGGACGAGCTGAACGCAATCCGCAAGGCGGTGGCGGACTACCAGGAAATTTTCGATTCGCATTGACCCATTGCACATCCGACGCCTCAAACACCGGAAGGTGGAATCGAACCTTTGACCGAGGGCGCGGCGAGCATGCGCGCGTGCCATTCGACCAGGCCCGGCCGGCCGGCGCGCCAATCAAGGTCCGGCAGGCGGCGTTCGGCATCGAGTGCGCAGAACAAGGCTATCTGAACGGTGTTGAGCTTGCCGGTGAGAGGCGGTTCGCCGATGATGCTTTCGAAATAATCGGCCAGGCGGTCGGCCCGCCGCCGTTCATGTTCGATGATCCCAGGGGATTGTTCGCTCTCCGGCCGAATGACCTCACGCGCCCATACCGATATACCGTCAAGCAAGCTGCGTGCCATGGCTTGATGGCGACGAAACGGCCAATACGCTTTATCGCCGGGCGGGTCGAATTGGCGCGAAAACACCAGACTGTCGAAAAATGGAATGATGACATCGGTATCCTCATAGCCCGTCCCATCCTCAAGGAGAAGGAATGGAATTCGGCCGGAGGGATTGACCGCAAGCATTGGATCCAGGGGGTTGCGCGTTCGGGTCCAGACCAGCTCAACCTTGTCGGCGAGGCCTTTTTCCAAACGCGCTATCATCGCCATTCGAGCATAAGGCGATGTCGGCGTAACATATAGCTTCATTCCAAATTCCCGCGCATCACCCGAATATACGTTAGATCAAAAACAACAGACCGCCGAGCACGGCGCAGTTCGAAAATACGAATGACAGGTGCAAATGCTTGCGCAAGGGGTCGTCGACCAGCCACCAGCGATGAAACATGGCCGTGGCCGCCAATGTAAAGACGATCAGGATCATCGCGCCGATATCGGCCCTGTAATCCAGCGCCACCATGACGCCGCCGGCATATTGCATAGCGAAACCGACCCACAGCGTCAGCGCCGGGACCGGAATGTTCATCGCCGCCATGCGATCGACATGCTGTTTAACCTTGGTGGTTGAATTGATAATGCCGGTGCCCAGAAACAGCACCGCAATCAGGAGCTGACCGGCAATCTGAAGATTTGTGTGATCGGCGTACATATTTCCCCCCAACGCTTTTGCCGCCCGGAGTGTGCTTCATTCCCCCTCAGTGGATCAAGACCCATCCGCATACCCGAACCGGTCGATATCGGACGCCAGAATTTCCAGCGCGCCGGCCAGCTGATCGCCGTAATTGGGCCAGCGGAGCCGCGATCAGATTGATCAGCGGATCGTCCGGCGTGGCGGCCAGGCCCTGTGCAAC
>JAYZAW010000123.1:0-5141 GCA_036339495.1 Pseudomonadota bacterium
GGCCGTCGCATGGTGCTGGATTCGCTCGGCGCGAGCTGGCTGATGAATGAGGTCAGGATAGCGTCGCATCGCCGGGTGATCGCTGTCACGTCCATGAAAGCGTTGTATTCTTGAAGATTGACATGACCGTGGGACTCACCGAATGGCGCTTCAAGTTCGGGATACTCCGTATCGACCCAGCCTTCGATCACGATTTCCGCTTCCGCCGGAACCAGCAAATCGACGGTGCGGGTTTTCACGACATTGATCGGTGATCCGACCAGGCCACCGGCCAGGGTCAGCTCATCCATGGTTTCGGGCGCTTTCCGCACGGCCGCATAGGCAATAGAGGGCGGCGCGCCGACGATAACGGCGGCCAGCATTCATTCGCCGCACACCTTGTATTTCAGCCAATGCACATAGGCGCCGGTACGTTGTTCCACCGAGGTGTTGAGACCGAGCCGTCTCGGCGCTTTGATCTGGGCGCGATAGACGCCCATGTTCTGGATGCCGTTGTCGGGATCGCGGGTAATAAAGCATGACGTACTGAGATAAGGCGAATTATCCTAGCCTGGCGTTGAAATCGGCACTGGCAATTCATCGAGACCCTTGCCCGGCTCGTCCAGCTCGGTGCCTTCGCGGATGATTTCATGGCATTGCGCGTTGTCGACTTCGCAAGGAGGGATCGGATCGGCCATGGCTCTGGCCCAAACCTCGGTCACCTCATCCAATTTGCATCCGAGGCCAATCCTGTAAACTTCGGGACTGGCCGCCATGGCGCCGACGACCACGGGGATGTTGTAATTCTTGCCTTTAGAATCGACCACATTGGTGAAAAGCATCGCCTTGCGGTCTTTCTCCTCCACACCGCCCCGGAACTGCCAACGCATCAGGGGATGGATTTCGGTGTCCTTGTTTATTTCCATATCGACCGTCATAAGCGCCCCGGCCTGTTCCAGGCGCTTTAGATGATCGTGCAAATCAGGGTAGTCGCGTGGCGGAGATTTCGGTTGCGTGCTCAAGGCTTCATTCCGGGAATTATTCAAGCATGCCCATCAGGCCGGGCAGCCACAGGGCAATCACGGGGAAGAATGTCAGGATCGAAAGGCGCACCAGATCGGCGACCAGGAATGGGACGATGCCGCGGAATATCGTGCCGAGTGGAATCGTTCGGGCAATGCCGTGTAACACGAAAACGTTGAGGCCGATGGGCGGCGTGATCATACCGATCTCGATCACCATGATATTTATGACGCCGAACCAGATTGGATCAAATCCCAAAGCGATGATCAAAGGAAACACGAAGGGAAGCGTTATGACCATCGCCGCGACGGTGTCGAAAATGCTGCCCAGAATCAGATAAACCAGGTGAAGCAGAAACATCACGACCAGCGGATGGACGCCAAGCGACTGAATCACGGACACCAACTGTTCCGCCATGTCCGACAGCGCGACGAAATAGGAAAATATATGGGCGCCGATGATGATCAGGTAGATGAGGCCGGTATTCGCCGCCGACTCGCTCAAAACCCGCCACAATACGCGCCATGAAAGCTTGCCCCGCATGATCGCGAATCCGAATGACATGATGGCGCCGACCGCCGCCGCCTCCGCGACGGTGAATATCCCGGTGTAAATCCCGCCGCTGACCACAACGCCCAAGGAAACCACCGCCCACGAGTCGCGGAAAACGCGCAAGCGCTCCGGCCAGGGCATTTTCGGACCCGCCGGACCGGCCTCCGGATTGACCCGCACATAGATGAAGATCGCGATGAAATGCAGCAACACCGCCACCAAGCCTGGAATAATAGCCGCGACAAACAGCGCGATGACGAACTGCTCGGTCAAAACCGCGTAGAGCACCATGATCACCGATGGCGGGATCAGCATGCCGAGGGTGCCGCCGGCCGCAATGCAGCCGGTCGCCATCGCAGGCTGATAATTGCGTCGCAGCATTTCGGGCAGCGCAACGCGGGTCATGGTCGCACACGTCGCCACGGAAGATCCGCAGACCGCGCCGAAGCCCGCGCAGCCGCCGATCGTCGACATCGCCAAACCGCCGCGTAGGTGACCGACCAGCGCATAGGCCAGCCGGTACAGGTCGGCCGACAGACCGGCCGCGCCCGCGAAGCTGCCCATCAAAAGAAATAGCGGTATGACGGCGAGATCGGTATGGGAAACGATGCCCGACGGTTCGATGCCGAACAGGGCGACCGCTGGTCCCCAGCCCAGCATCAATCCGACGCAAATGAAACCGGCCAGGCCCATGGCGACGCCGATCGGCACATGGAGCGCAATCAGAACGAACATGCCCGCGATGCCGAGCAGCCCCAGAATCAAAGGATCCATGATCAAACGATGTCCGTTATCATGAAATCGTCTTCGTCGTCGTCGAATTCCTGCGGCACGAAGCCGCCCGGACCCTCTCCCGTCACCGCCCGGCGAAATTGGCCCCAGGCCACGACGGCCTGTATCGGCACGCACACCATGATGATTAACGTCGCCACGGTCCACCATGGCCAGGTGATGATCTTTATCGTCATGGTGGAATCGTGGGTGGTCCGAAGCTCTTCGGTCAGGACGACGAATTGCCACGCGACGAGAACGAAGAAAATCAGCGTCATCAAGGCGCCGAAGACCTCCAGCCAATGTGTCGCGCGCGTTCCCAGGCCTGACCCGAGAAACCGGATGGTAATGTTGTGGCCCTGCAGCAGCCCAGCGGGAAAGCAGGCGACAATCACGATCGCGTAGACGAGCTGGCTCATATCGGCCCAGCCATAGAGCGGGGCGTTAAGAAAGCCGCGCATCAATGCGTCGGTCACCGTGACGGCTGCTGATATCAGCAGCATGAAAAAGCCGAGGAAAGCGGCCCATCGAGTCGATGGATCAAACCACCGACTCGATGCAAGGGTTTCCGTCGCCATTCGAAGCGAACCTTGATTTGAGCGTTACTTGCCGGACCGGATGTCCGCCAATATTTTCATATAGGCGTCCAATTTTGCCTTGTTGCCTTTTTCGCTCTTGACCCAATTATCGATCAGCGGCTTGGCCCAGGCGGCGCCTTTATTATAACCGGCCGCGTCCATTTTGTAGATGGTGTGGCCGCCGCCTTTTTTCGCCTTTGACGCCATGATCCGGGCGACCTTGTCAAATCCGCCGCCGGATTGGCGCGAAAATACTTCGCCGCTGTGCTTGTTGATCGAAGCTTGAGCGCGCCGCGACAATCCGTCCCAGGTCTTCTTGTTCATGACCGTCACCAGTGGCACGATCCCAAGCGGCGCCTCATAATGGTACTTGACCAGGCTCGACATGCGGAACACCAGGATGACCGACCAGCCGGTCAGCGCGCCGTCAATAACGCCGCGGCTCAAGGCTTCTGTCGTCTGGGTGACCGGCAAGCCGATCGGCACGCCGCCAAGCGCCTTGACCGTGTCCGACATCACCGCGCCGGCGGTTCGCATCTTGAGGCCCTTGAGATCATAGAACGATTTGATCTTCTTTTTGGTATGGATGAACGATATGTCGGTCGAATAAGTCCCAAGCAGCTTTATTTTTTCCAATCCGCGTAACTGCCCAGCCTCGTACATCCGCCACATGGCGATCGATGCTTCTAAACCGCTGCGCGCGAGAAACGGCAACTCGAATACGGCGAAATCGGGAAACTTCCCTGGTGAATATCCGGGATCGAAGAAAGCCGTATCGGCAATTCCTTTTAGAACCAGATCATATTGCTTCTTCGGATTGCGTCCAAGAGCGCCGCCCCAATATCCCTTGACCTTGACCTCATCGCCCACTTCGGCGTTCACCGCCTTGATGAATGGTTTCATGGTGTGGGTCACGACCACGCTTTTTTCCGGCGTAAACCCCGCCATCCTGATCAGTTTTTGCGCCGCAAGGGCATTGGAAGCACCGAATACAGTCAACGCCAGCACGATAATTGAAATTCTACGCATGACACCCTCCCTTATCATTGCACCTCTTTGCGATATAAACGTAACATGGAGTTGAAACGTGAGAAATACACAAATCACTAATTGCGGGTTGAGTTTTGGTTAGGGGTTTGGCGGGAGAATGAAATGAACGACGAACCGGTGGCCATCGCACAGGTGGCGGTGGAAGAAATAAGAGGACGTATTGGCGTCATCGACGACGACGCCTTGGATTTGCTGTTTAGGGAGGCGCGCTCACATAACGGTTGGCAAGACCGGCCGGTGCCCGACGAACTGCTACGACGGATTTACGATGTGATGAAAATGGGTCCGACGAGCAGCAATTGCTGTCCCGCCCGAATCAGGTTCCTGCGCAGCGAGGAGGAAAAGGAACGGCTGCGGCCGGCGATTGTCCCGTCGAATATGGAAAAAACCATGACGGCCCCCGTGATCGCCATCATCGGCTACGATCTGAATTACTGGAAACACTTTGATTTTCTTTTCCCGCACCTCGCCCAACCGGTCAGAACCCGGCACACCGAAGACGCCGCCTTTGAAGCGGATACCGCCTTCCGCAACGGATCGCTTGAGGGCGCCTATTTTATAATCGCGGCTCGCGCGTTGGGGCTTGATTGCGGCTCCATATCTGGATTCAACAACTCGATGGTCGATGAGTTGTTTTTTGCCGGGACCAGAATTAAGTCGAATTTCATCAGCAACATTGGTTACGGCGATCACACGAAAGTCTATCGCAAGTTCAACAGGTTCGACTTCGACGAGGTTTGTGAAATCCCCTGAAACGCCGCGCATGGTACGTTTCGAACCTGAACGGTTGGTTCACACCATGAAACCGCATGTTATAATGCGCGGGAAAGCGTGTCGTTTCGGTTCCGCCACAAGGAGCAATGCAAATGGCGATGGTGCCCCTAGCCACCCAAGGCAACTTCATTCACGTCTATGACTTCCGCGTTAAGCCGGGCAGCGGCGAACGTTTCATAGAGATGTTCAATAAAGCCGACTACTCGGATGACAACCCGATGCACAAATCGCACGCCCAGGTAAAGGATGGCGTGTTGTGCCGTGACACCGAAGATCCAGACCGGTTTTTCCTGATCGGCGAGTGACCGACATTGAGGTTCACCGCGCCGTGCGAAAGACGATCAAACGGACCGGGCCGAGCTTCGTCGATCTGATCGAAGACGGGAAGTTCGATCCGAGATGGGGGGAGGTGGT
>JAYZAW010000124.1:0-12598 GCA_036339495.1 Pseudomonadota bacterium
AAACCGTTTGTCCGACGCCTTGCATGAACGGCTGACCCAGCGCTTTGTCGACCGTAGCGCGACGGCCCTTATCCGGGCGCGCGGCAAGCAAGATCTTTTTGCCGTGGTGGAGCCGGATGGGAGCCTGTCGGTCGAGGGTCAGCATGTCGGGCGTCTCGAAGGCTTGCGGTTCCAACCCGATGAAACCGGCACCGGCGAAGAGCGCAAAGCCCTGATGGCGGCCGCCAACCGCACTCTGAAGCGGGAATTCGGACGCCGGGTGGCGGCGATCGCCGCCGAGCCCAACACCGCCTTTGAGATGCGCGATGACGCCGCAATCGTCTGGCGCGGCGCCGAGATCGCGCGTTTGCGCGCCGATGATCATCCGCTCGCGCCGCGCATCGACATTGTCGCCCATGGCGCGATGTCCCCCGAACAGCGCGATCAGGCACGGCATCGCCTGTCGCGCTGGCTCAATGCGCTGATCGCCGATGATCTCGCGCCGCTGGTTGCGCTGCGTGACGCCGAGATCGAGGGTCCCGGGCGGGGCCTGGCCTATCAATTGGTCGAGGCGCTCGGCTCGCTGCCGCGTAAATCCGCCGCGTCCCTGATTCGCGCCGTCACGGCCGAAAACCGCAAGGCGCTACGCCGGTACGGCGTCCGCATCGGGATGGAGAGCGTCTTTGTGCCGGTGGTGCTCAAACCCCGGGCGGCGCGTTTGCGCGCCATGCTGTGGCAGGTTCACAAGAACGAAGCCATCCGCCCGCCGCCGCCGCCCGGACTGACATCGCTGACGCCGGAACCCGATGGCAATGAAGGTTTTTACGAGGCCAGCGGCTATCGTCTGATCGGCGGCCGGGCGCTGCGGATCGATATTCTCGACCGGTTGGCGGTGATGCTGCTGCGTCTGGCCCGCAAGGGACCGTTTGAGCTGTCGCACGAGATATTGTCGTTGCTTGGTCTGTCGGCGGAACAGGCCAAGCCCGTGATTGCGGCGCTGGGATACCGGATGCGGGAAACCGACGATGGGCCACGCCTGGTCAGGACCAAGGGTATTCGGCGGACGGAGGGAGCGACCGCCAAAGGCAAGTCCGAAAGCCGTTCGCCCCGGCAAACTCCTGGAAAAAAACAAACGTCGCGCCAGCGACCGGTCGATCCCAACTCACCGTTCGCAAAACTGCAAGATCTCCGGATAGCGAAATGATCGGGATATAATGGCCGCCGACCCGCCAGGCAATACAACGATCCGCCTTGAAAAATGGCTGTGGCAGGCGCGATTTTTCAAAACCCGGGCCCTGGCAACCAAATTATGCGCGTCCGGCCGGGTCCGGGTGAACGGGGCCGTGGTCAGGAAGGCCCATTACGCAATTCGGCCGGGTCTGGTGCTGACATTCCCACAGGTGCGCAAAATACGCGTGGTGCGCGTTTTGGCGCTCGGCGATCGTCGTGGGCCCGCTCCGGAAGCGGCCACGCTTTATGAAGACGTGATCGACGATTCCGACCACTTGCCCGCGCGACGGTCGTCGTGATAGGCATCGCGAAAGAGTAAAGTGATAGGCATCGCACCATGATCAACCGGATTAAGTCCTTTTTCAGCGACCGCCAGGCCCGGCCCGGCGGCGACGGCGGTCATCATACCGTCGATGAGTTTCATCTTGCGGCGGCGGCGTTGCTGGTCCACGCCGCATCGATCGATACGGATTTCGATGACGCCGAGCGCGCCAAGATTCTTGAATTGGCCGAAAACAAGCTGGATCTGAGCGCCGAAGAGGCCCGGTCCCTGTTGCAGGCGGCGGAAAAGGCGGCCGACGAATCCGTGCAGCTGCTTGGCTTTACCCGCGCGGTCAAGGACAAGTTCTCCTATGAGGAACGGGTCGAACTACTCGAAATGCTTTGGGAGGTGGTCTATGCCGACGGCGAGGTCGATGAATTCGAATCTCAACTCATGCGCCGCATCGGCGGCCTGATTTACGTCACCGACCGCGATCGCGGGATCGCCCGCAAGCGGGTTCTGGAACGTCTGGACTAAATTCGTTGATATGGTTTCGATATGCATAAAACAGTTGGTTCGCATGCGCATTGGTATTAAATTTCGCCGATACTTCAGCGGTCGCATCGGCTAAAGCCGTTGCGCCCACATATGACGCCGAGACAACAAGAGATTAGTGGAGAACAGCATGACCTACATCGTCGACGATTCCTGTATCAAATGTAAATACATGGATTGCGTGGAAGTTTGCCCCGTGGATTGTTTTTACGAGGGCGAAAACATGCTGGTGATCCAACCCGACGAATGCATCGATTGCGGCGTCTGCGAACCGGAATGCCCCGCCGAAGCGATTCATCCCGACACCGATGACGGGGCCGAAAAATGGGTTGAGATGAATACCAAATTCGCCGAGGCGTGGCCGAACATCACGCGCAAGGGCGAAAGCCCCGCCGATGCCGATGAATGGAAAGACACGCCCAACAAATATCCCGAGCATTTCAGCGAGAATCCCGGTTCGGGCGATTGATTTTCCGGAGATTTCGTATGTTTGATGGCCCGCCGCCCGGATTCGGGGCGGCGGGTTCGTTTTCAGGTGTCGGCAGCTCATAGCCGGGATGGACCTGAATGCCAAAAACGCTTTTATTTCAACTGGTTTTGTGATATTTGCTGATTTTGCCGATTGACACGGAAGCGTCGGGTCCCCAGCTAAATATGGGAACGGATGGCACTTTTTTGGTTAAAGGCCGCCTCGGCGGTCTTTCGTTTTGTGGGCCTTCCAAACGACCGCATTCTGTTTGGATCAGTCGGTACGGACACTTCGTTAAGACGGTGAATGAGATTTATCATGGCGAGTAAGCTTCCCTTTTCCAAGGGCGACTATGTGGTTTATCCGACACACGGCGTCGGCAAGGTGTTGGGCGTGGAAAAGCAGGAAGTTGCCGGTTTCAACCTGCAGCTTTTCGTCATTTCCTTCGCGGCGGAAAAAATGACGCTGCGGGTGCCCACCAACAAGGTGAAGGATTCCGGACTGCGCAAGCTGAGTTCCAAGGACAAGATGCAGACCGCGATGACCACACTGAAAGGCCGCGCGCGCACCAAGCGCACCATGTGGAGCCGCCGCGCCCAGGAATATGAAGCCAAGATCAACAGCGGCGATCCGGTCTCGATCGCCGAAGTGGTGCGCGATCTTCATCGGGCCGCTGGACAGCCGGATCAATCCTATAGCGAACGCCAGATGTATGAAGCGGCCCTGTTACGGCTTTGCGGCGAATTGGCGCTGGTGGAAAAAATCGATGCGGACGCGGCGACGGAAAAGGTTGAAATCTGCTTGACCAAGGTCGCCTGACCGGCGCTTTTTACTCACCCGGTCGGAAATCGTCAGTTTGAGTCGTCGTCGTTCTTCTTGTCTATCTCGATAGACTCTACATCCCAGTCGAACTCATATCCCTTGGGGTCATTTGTGCCATATCTGTTGGCGGCGGGAGATCCCGGTGGCGCCACTTGCGGCTCGACCGGCGCGCACGGGTCGTCGCCGTTTTTGATCGGATTGGGCGTGGCGACCGGCATAGGCCGTTCCGGCGGGGTTTTCGGCCGGAGCGATACGGATTTCGGCCCCTCCGGCTCGGGCATCGAGCCGATTGATACGGGAGAAGCGGGCTTGGGGACTTGAACGGCGGGGTTATAGGCGCGCGCCCTCTGGTCGAGGTCTCTCCGCGGGGTTTGTTCGGGTGATTCCGGCTGATCCGGTTCTTCGGTGGGCGGCTCCTCCGTCAATTCCAGAACCTCGTTCGATTCGGGTTCGGGTCCAGGGTCGTTGAAATGTCCGGACTCCAGACGAAACACCCGAAGCCCGCCTTCGCGGCCGCGAATTTCCTGGCTGCCTCTCGCCGTCAGTTCGAAATCATCGCCGAGCGCATCGGCGACATCGCCGCTGACCAGAATGATCGCGTCTTCGCCCGCGCCCCAGGTGGTCTTACCGAGTTCCTCGAGCCGTTGTGCGAGATTAACCGTATCGCCCACGACGGTGTAATTGATGCGTCCCGGCGCGCCGATATTGCCGACGATCGCCCGGCCGGTATGAATGCCGATGCGCACCCGGATCGGTTCCTCGCCGCGCTCGCCACGGGCGCGATTGTCCCGCGCCACGGCATCGCGAATGGCAAGCGCGGCGCGGCAGGCGCCGGCGATTTGCTCACCCGTATTAAACGGCGGCGCCCAGAACGCCATCACGGAATCGCCGATGAATTTGTCGAGCGTTCCGTCCTCGGCCTCAATTCGCCCGCCAAGAAGAGAGAAATGCCCGTTCAGCAAATCAGCCGTATCGGCCGCCGACAGACTTTCCGCAAGCCCGGAAAAGCGCGCAATATCGGTGAACATCACGGTCACTTCATGCTCCGCCGATTCGATGCGGGCGTTACCGCCTTCCTTGATGATGCGGCGGGCCAGCTTGCGCGGCATATATGTTTCAAACCATCTCAAACCCGCCATCATGGAATTGAAGGCAATTGCGGCGTCCTCCAACTCCCTCAGACGGGAGTTCTTGAAGCTGAGCTCTTGGCTGAGGTCGAGCTCTCCAATCCGCCGCGCCGCCGCCGATAATTCACGCAGCGGCCGGCTTATACGGCGGCCCAGGATCAGCGCCAGCACGACCACCAGGAATAAAACTACCCCGGCCGCTATTCCGGCCTGGCCCAGCCGCTGCATCTCCACGCCCTGGCCCGACCCCGGGCGAACATAGGCGCCGACGATCATGGGGATTTTTCCATAACCCGTCACCGACCGGTAAAACACCGGATAGTAATTTCCCTGATATTCGATAACGTGGCCGCGGGTTTTCCCGGTGAGTTTGAGCGTCAATTCAAGCCGCGCTTCCGGATTCCACAGCCGGGCAATCACCGGATCGCCAATCTGGTCGAGCCGGGGCAGGGGCGTACGCGCGGTCCTCCTGAACCTGGCCGATGTTCGCCCCTCATGGGCCAGGACGAGCGATTTGCCGTAAAGCATAAACCGGGTCGGGTCGGCATCGCCTTCGGCCCGATTGCCACTTGCCGTCGTCAATCCGGACATTGAGACGACGGTGACCAGCATGCCGAGAAATTTGCCGTTTCGGCGCAATGGCGCGCGCAGATCGATCACGGCCGACTTGACATCGGCGCTCCATACCATTCGTCCCCAATAGGCGGCGGTCCGGCGGCGCAAATCGTCAATGGTGCGGCGCAAATCGGCCCGCTCGCTTTCATTGGCGACATGGACCGACATGCCGCCACGGTCGCGCCGGACGCGCACCACGTCGATGTCCGCGGATATATAGGCCATGCCGAGTATCTGGGGCGTTACCGCCATGGCGCTCGCGAACCGATCGGCGAGTTCAAGCTGGTCATTCGGGTCAAATTCACCGCGCGAGACCAGGGTGGTGATATACTCGCTGCCCTTTCGAACCGGTTCCAGCCGCTGCCGCAGATCATTGACCATGGCCGAATTGGTCAGTTCGATTTTATCCGCCAGCAGGCCGAAGGTATTTTCCTGCGCGCTCCACATGGTGATTCCAAAGACGCCGGCGACGCCCAGGAATATAAGCGCGCCGAAACTGGCCATCAGAACCGTGGATATGGAATAGCGCCGCCGTTGACGAGTGCCTTTTCCAGGGAATTTGTCAGGACGATTTGCCATTGCCGCCTAGCTTACGAGCCCTGTGTTCGCGACGCAAACGCTCTCGCGCTAATTTCGCCGCGCCTGAATCAGTTTAATCCGACGCCCCGCCTTCAGCCGGTCCTTTGGATGAAGGCCGTTCAGCGTGCGAAACCTCTCCATTCGGAATTTAGGAACGTCCATGCGCCTGGCCAGTCGTCCCTGCGTCGCTCCCCTCCGCGCGCGCACCACCGATATTTGATATACCCGGACATTGCGCGCTTCATCTTCGCTCAAACGCCTGAAACTGTATGTGACGCGGCGCAGCGGAAGGGACATGCGGCGCGTCCAGTTGGGCTTGGTGAGAAACAGGAACCGGTAAATTGTCCGGGAATCAACCCGGATCGCCACCAATCGCAAATCGAGCGGCCCGCCGCGGCCCGCAATCCGCGTAACCGCGGTGGCGGCGTCCAGCCCGTTCACGGTGATGCGCTGAACATCGGTCAATCTGGTGTCTCGCGCCCAGACCCGTGTCAAATAGCGGGTTATGGGCCCGGAGACCGGGTGTTTTGCGCGGTCGAAAATGAACTGCGCGCCAGGAGGCCCGACGCCGATCACGGAATGGGGCGAGTTGATCAGCCGAAACCCTTTCGGCGCCTCAAAACGGAACCGGCTCACGGGATGAGTGAAAACCCCGCCGGTGATGATCCCTTCCCTGGGGTCCGGCCCGTAAAGCATCCCGTCTATTTCGGACAGATAGACATTTCGCCCGATAATGGGTTCGCGCGGCCCGGCGGCCGATGCGCGCCTCACCGCGCGATCAACACGTTCCAAGGGCGCTGGATGGGTGGCGAGATAATTGAAACTGTCGATACTGTCCGGCGACTGCCCCTGTCGTTTCGCCTCAAGCCGGCTGTGATTGCGCAGTTTGCGCAGGAAGTTCGACATCGCAAAGCCGTTATAACGCGCGCGCGCCATATAGCGTAGCCCGAGGTCGTCGGCTTCGAATTCGTTTTCCCGGGAAAAGCTGCTCAATACGGCGCTAAGGCCGCCCTGTCCCGCCTGCAGCACGGTGCGCTGCGCGGACCGCGATGCGGCGCCGGCGAGAACGCCGGCGCCGGCCAGCAGGATATTGGCCAGCATGCCCTGGCCGTGCCGTTCCGCATGGTGCAGCGCCGTGATATGCCCCAGCTCATGGGCCAGCACGGCGGCAAGCTGGGCCTCATTATCGACCAACGCCAGCAGCCCGCGCGAGATATAGATATAGCCGCCCGGTATGGCGAAGGCGTTGACAATTTGCGAATTCAATATGGTGAATTTATAGGTCAGGTCGCGGCGCTCGCTGGTGCGCACCAGCAGCTGGCCGACGCCGTCGACATATTTGCGCAGCGCGGGTGAGCCGTATTCGCCGCCGAATTGGGCGACGATCTGGCCGTGGCTCTCGCGGCCGACGCGGATTTCCTGAGCCGTCGACAGCCCGCCGGTAAATGTCTTCCCGCCCCGCGCCGGATTGGTGACGCAGCCTTGCAATGCGCTCATCAAGAGCGCCACGGCCATCACGGCGAGCAATGCCTTCATTCTTCCAGCACTTCGATCTGTTCCGGATGATTCGCCTCGATCATCGGACCATTAAAGGATTTCAGCCAGCCTCTTACGCGAAGAATATGACCTTTATAGGATTTTATCATCAACCCGGCGCGTTTAAACGACCGACGGGACCTTGGCGAAATGCTGATGGTAAAATCCGTGCGCCAGTTTTCCCCGAAATTGAGATAGCCCCGCCCGCGAACCACCGCCGCCGACATCACGCGTCCCTCGACGAGCTGAAACGTGCCGATAAAACCCGACGTTTCGTCCGATTTCAAGATCCGGTAAAAGCGATGCTCCCAAATCCCCCGCCACGCCGCGCGCGCCTTTCGTTTGAGCGCCAGGAGGCCGGCCGTACGGGACCGGTTGTCCGGAAAACTATATACCCGCGCCATGCCGCGCGCGATAATCTCGCCCTGAACACAGCGGTTCTTATTGTCATAAAGATGCGCCAGCAGGCGGCCGCGGCGGTCGATCCTGCGACCGTCATAGCGCAGCGAAACCGCTCGGTTCAGGGTCAGCCGTTCGAGAAAAGTCTTTGATTCCTTCGATAGCGGCCAGGCTCTGAAGCCGCGCCTTCCGAGCGGCAGCTTGGGCGCCTGTATTCCGGTCAGCCGTATCTGGGACCCGCTTTCGAGGCGCACCGTATCGCCATCCACAGCGGACGCGACCTGGCCCGCAGCGACTGTTTCCGGCGACTTCCGCGAGCGCGCAAGGCTCGCCGGCTGGATGGCGAATGAGAGCATCAGTGACATCCGGACGATACGGCGCAGGGAAACCTCCGTGTTGGCGCCAGTATAATGATTCTATATGGCCGGACTATGCTCTAGAATAGCGGACCGTTCACAATCCCCGGCAAGCGCGGATTCCCAAGATCAGCATGACACGCGACCATCTTTATCCCCATATCGAACCACGTCGTTCGGGCGCAATTTCACTGGACGACACGCATGAAATGTATTGGGAGGAATCCGGCAATCCGGACGGCATTCCGCTGGTCTTTCTGCATGGCGGGCCCGGCGCGGGAACCATACCGGCCCATCGGCGGTTTTTCGACCCCGACGCCTACCGCATCGTGATCTATGACCAGCGCGGCGCCGGCCGGTCGACTCCGCTGGGCGAATTGCGCGACAACACGACGTCCCATCTGATCGCCGATTTGGAAACGCTGCGCGGCCGGCTCGGCATTGAAAAATGGCTGCTTTTCGGCGGGTCGTGGGGCAGTACGCTGGCCCTCGCCTACGCCGAGACCCATCCCGGGAATTGCCTCGGGCTGATTTTGCGTGGAATATTTCTCGGCCGAGAACAGGAGCTCGATTGGTTTCTCGATGGCTGCCGCGCGGTGTTTCCCGAAGCCTGGGGCCGGCTGGTGGAGCCACTGAACGACGAAGAAAGAAAAGATGTGCTGGGGACCTATCACCGCGTCCTGACCGAGGGAACGGCGGCGGAAAAACTGCGCGCGGCGCGCGCGTGGAGCCGTTACGAAGGCTCGTGCTCGACACTGATGCCGAGCCCCGAGACCGTGGCGGCGTTCGGTCAGGACAACATGGCGCTGGGCCTCGCCCGGATCGAAACGCATTACTTCATCAATCAATTGTTCATGCCGAAAAATGCGCTGCTCGATAACATCGACCGGGTACGGGAAATCCCCGGCGTTATCATTCAGGGACGCTATGACATGGTGTGCCCGATCGTGACCGCCGACGAGTTGCATCGGCGCTGGCCCGAGGCCGAATATCACGTGGTTCCGGATGCCGGCCATTCCGCAATGGACCCGGGTGTGCGGCGGATGCTGATACGGGCCACGGAAAGCTTCAAGGAACGGCTGTAATGATCGCAAGGGCGGTTGCGCCGCATTGGGGAATCCGCGATCATCCCGCCTCGGGGACGGGAAAAGGAAATTGTCTTGAGATCGAATAAATTCGTATGGGCGGCCGCGTTGATCGTGGCCTGTTTGACCGGGCTTGCGCCTTTGCCGGCGGCGGCCGATGACGATTCTGATTTTCTGCGTCTTGCGGCCGGACGTTATGACATCAACGACAACAGGGAAGCGATTGAATTCCGCGCCGAATACCAGTCGGATTACAAGCTGTGGATCTTCAAGCCGTTCGGCGGGGTGATGGCGACAACCGACGGTGCGGTCTATGGCTATGCCGGATTTGTAACGGATTTCTACTTCGGCCGCCGAATTGTTTTGACGCCCAGTCTCGCGGCCGGGCTATACCATAACGGTGACGGCAAGGATCTTGGCCATGTTGTCGAATTTCGCTCCAGCATGGAAATAGCCTACCGGTTCGATAACCGGTCCCGGCTCGGCATATCGTTTTACCATCTGTCGAACGCCAGCCTGTCGGAAGACAATCAGGGAACCGAAATTCTCAGCCTGAATTATTCCATTCCGCTCAATACGGGCTGGTGGAAATAGGGTTTAATCGCCGGCGCCGAACAGCCGCTTGATCGGCCTGACCAGCGCGTTCCATAAAACGAGAAACGCCATGCCGCCGACCGCGACCGGCTGCGCCGGGGCGATGGGTTTAGCCGTGGCGGGCGCGGATTCCGGATTGGACGGGTCCGACGGCGCGGCTTCCCGCGACACGATTTCCTCATGCAGCCGCTTGGCGAACTGGCCGATCAGCTGGGACGACAGATCCGTGATCATGCCGACGCCCCGCCCGTACTGAGCAACCGAGCCGGAAAGCTGCAAATCCGTGTGAATATTGACCATCGTGCCGCCGTCGCCCTCGGCCAGACCGAAAGTCACGTCGGCATTGGCGCCGCCCCGCCCGCGCGCGTCCGCGCCCTGCGCCTTGACCTTGGCCGTATAGGAATCGTCGTCGCGCTTCAGGAACGTCACCTGACCCTGAAAGGTCAGCGCCACCGGCCCGAGCCGCACCGATACCTTGCCCTTGTAATTGTCGTCATCGATGATCTCGGTCAGTTCAGCGCCGGGCAGACAGGGCGCGATGCGCTCGATGTCCTTTAAAATTTCCCATGTCTCGTCCATGGGCGCGGCGACTTCAAATGAATTATCGAACTCCAATTTCTTCTCCTGGGACTTTTCTTCTAGGCAGTCAAACTACGTGATGCGCTCTCACGGAACCAGCCCGTCGAGCAGCTTTTTCAATGCCTGCCGTTCGCGGGCCGGCGTGAAAAGCTTCTCCCGCGCCCGGCATTGCCGTTTCAAGCGGGCGAGAAGTTTCGGCTCTGCTTCGATCCGGGACAAAATGCCGGCCAACCCCGCCGTGTCCCCGACTGGGTAATAGCCCGCGTAATCCTCGCCCAGCAATCCGACCGAGCCAGAAATGTCGGAGGCGATCACCGGCAATCCGCCGGCCACGGCTTCCGAGATGACATTGGCGCCGCCCTCCATGATCGATGACAGCACCATCGCCCGCGAGCGCGCCATGATGCGCCGCACCCGCCAGCGCGGCACCTCGTCGAACCAGTGATAGCGCGGGTTGATGCGCATTTCTTCGCGCGCGCGCGCCTCCCAATCCGCATTGTGGGCGCGGCCCAGATGCAAGATTCGGATCCGGGATTGGTTGGGCAGGTCACGCGCCGCATATGCGGTGCGCAGCGAATCCTTCTCGTCGCGCAGATGCCCGACAACGCAGATATCGAAATGGCGGCGCGACGGAGTTGCACTTTTCGGCAGGGGCCCCGCCGATTGATAAACGACGTGAAGCTTTTTCCCGAAACGTTTCGGAATGTCGCGGTGCGCCCGGTCGTGCAGGCAGACCAGCGCGTCGGCCAATTCCATGGACCGCAGCGTTTCCCCCGGATGGCTGTGCTGGAACCGGTAGATATCGGTTCCGGCCAACAGCACGATCAGCTTTGCATCAGGTTGCGCGGCGCGAAACCGGGCGACTGAGTCCGCGCTGCGCCAGGCATGAACCGCCATCAACAATTCCGCCGGCCCGCCATCCCACTCCTCGCCGATCGCCACTTCGTGGCCGAGCTGGTGCAATAAAGTCGCCCAGCGCGACGCAGTTTTGCGATTGCCCGATAATGATTGTTTGGGGGCCGGGGTGATTAGGCTAATCTTCACCGTCGATCACCGCCAACCGAACCATATGACATGAGCATCGAAACCACCCAGCCGCTCCCCGTTTCAGACCTTGCGACATTGCTGCACGATGCCCATAACCGCACCCGCGCCCTGGTCGACGGCCTCGATGTCGACCAGCTTATGGGGCCAAGGCTCGCCATCGTCAATCCGCTTTTGTGGGAAATCGGCCATGTCGGCTGGTTTTACGAGCATTTCGTGCTCTCGGAACTCGATGGACGGGGCTCCTATATCGACGGGTCGGATGCGCTCTATGATTCCATGAAGGTGGCGCACGGCACGCGCTGGGATCTCGATCTGCCGGATCTTGGAACCACGCTGTCCTATCTGGAACGGGTGCGCGACGCTTTGTGTGACCGGCTGTCGCGCAAGGGCAATATGGCGAGCGTGCGCGATACCTATCACACGCTGCTGACCCTGTTCCACGAAGACATGCATGACGAAGCCTTTACCTGGAGCCGCCAGACGCTTGCTTACCCGACGCCGAGTTTCGGTCCGAAAGCACCGCGCGAAGACGCGGGGCCATTGCCGGGCGATGTGGAAATACCCGGCGAATCCCACGTCATGGGGGCGGTCGGCACGGAGCCGTTCATTTTCGACAATGAAAAATGGGGTCACCGGGTCGAGATTGCGCCGTTCCGCATGGCGCGCGCGTCGGTGACCAACGCCGAGTACGCCGGGTTCGTCGACGATGGCGGCTATGGCGAACGCCGCTTCTGGGACGATCAGGGCCGGCTCTGGCGCGAAACCGAAGCCGCCGAACATCCGGTCTATTGGCGGCGCGACGGGCCGGGTTGGCAGGTCCGCGAATTTCAGGACTGGACGGCCATGCGGCCGCACGCGCCGGTGATCCATGTTTGCTGGCATGAAGCCCAGGCCTATTGCCGCTGGGCCGGCCGCCGGCTGCCGACCGAGGCGGAATGGGATTTCGCCGCATCGCGCGCGCCGGGCGATGCGCCCGATGACTGCCGCCGTTTCGCCTGGGGCGATGAAGCTCCGACCCCTGATCGCGCCAATCTCGACGGCCGCGCCCTGGGGGTGGTCGACGTGGCGGCATTCCCGGACGGCGACTCAGGCTTCGGCTGCCGCCAGATGATCGGCAATGTCTGGGAATGGACGGAAAGCGATTTTGCGCCTTTTCCGGGATTTTCGGACGATCCGTACCGCGACTATTCCCGCCCGTGGTTTTATACCCACAAGACCGCGCGCGGCGGTTCCTGGGCGACCCGCGACCGGCTGGCGTGGAACGGCTGGCGCAACTTCGCCATTGCCGGAAGGCGTGATGTGTTCTTTGGGTTCAGGACGTGTGCTCTTTGATGAATGCCACTGCGTGGCATCGCACCGGCCCT
>JAYZAW010000125.1:0-3071 GCA_036339495.1 Pseudomonadota bacterium
GATGGAGTTGGCGAACGCCGTGACGGCGGGGACCACGGGGTTGCGTTTTTCTTCTAATATATGAGCGACCAGACCGGCGGCGCGGCCGATCACCGAGACCGCGCGCATGACCTCGACCGGGAAGGCGATCTCGTTCAGCACCGCGCCCAGCGCGCCGGTGACGTTCAGGGTCAGATGACGCCCGGCCGCCTTGTCGATTTCCTCGCCCAGCATTCCCACCAGCTCAATGTACTCGCCCGATGCGCCGTTGCCGCGCGCGATGTCGAACAGCCGGGCGGCGCGCGGGTCGATCGGTTTGTAATAAGGGTGGCCGAAGCCCGGCACGAAGCGCTTCGACGCGCGGTATTCAACCACCGTGTCGGCCAGGAATTGCCGCTTGTCGCCGTCCTGATTCATGCAGCGGTATAAAATTTCGCCGGTGCCGACCATGGTGCCGGCATATTTGTTGCCGACCATCAGTAGCCCGGCCGCGACCGGCACCTGAATATCGGTCGGCACCGATTCTTCCACCATGCGGGCGACCAGCGCGTTCGGCGTGATGCCGTGATCCATCAGGATGATCAGACAGGAATCGAAAATCCTGACTTCGCCGGGCGTCGGCTCCCTGCCGGTGACGATGAAATAATAGGCCTCGGAAAAGCTTTTCTCGCCGAGGATTTCGGTCAGCACGTCCTTGCCGCGCATGCGGAACCGGTCCGTGTCCGACGTCGGGCTGCCGATTCGCGTGGTGGGTTTGGTCATGTGCGGTCTCTCCCTGATCGTTCCCGTGATGGCGCAATACGGTTTGCATTTTTGCGAATCAAGCATGGCGCAAACACGAGGAACATGTATAGAATTCGCCGGACTGTACCTGATCACAACGGCCTGACTCAAGAAGGCCCAACCATAGAGGAGAGCAAGATGGAGCTCCCGACAGGCAACGAACAGTTTTTCAAGATGAGCGTCGATTCGTTCGACACCGACAAGGTGCTGGTGAATGCCGCCAGGCAGCGCGACGCGCGCGGGCTCGACGATGTGCTGATCGTCGATGTGGATTCGCACCATTATGAGAGCGAATCCATGCGCGACATCATCGAGTTCATCGAGGATCCGGTGCTGCGCCAGCTCGCCCAATCGAGCAACCAGGTCAATCAGCGCGGCTCCATGTTCGCGCTCGGCCGGGTCGGTTACCAGGATATCGGCGGACGGGTCACGCGCTATCCACTGCGCAAGCTGGAAGAAACCCCGGCCGACGGCATCCACCGCGACGTCCACCTGACCCATAAATGGATGGACGCCATGGGGGTCGATTACTCCTGCATGTTCCCGACGCCGATGCTGTCTCTCGCGCTCCATCCGCAGCCCGAGGTCGAGCAAAATCTGGCGCGCGCCTATAACAGCTGGCTGGTGGAAAAGGTGCTGCCCGGCTCGCCGCGCATCAGTTCCATGCTGTATCTGCCGTTTAACGATCACAAGGCGGCCTACAAGATGGTCGAGGATTTCGGCGACAAGCCCGGCGTGCTCGGCTTCATGGTGACCTCGGTGCGCCACAAGCCTGTGCACGACAACGACTATATGAAAATCTATGGGCTGATCGAAGAGATGGGCCTGCCGCTCGGCTTCCATTCCGGTTTCAATTGGGACGACCCCATGTTCCGCACCGCGAACCGGTTCATCGCCGTCCATGCGCTGGGCTTCACCTGGTACAATGTGATCCACTGCACCAACTGGGTGGTCAACGGCCTGCCGGAACGCTTCCCCAATCTCAAAGTGGTGTGGATCGAATCCGGCGTGACCTGGATTCCCTGGCTGATGACACGGCTCGACAACGAATACCGCATGCGGTCTTCGGAATGCCCGTCGCTGAAGATGCTGCCGAGCGAGTACATGAAACAGATGTATTACTCGACCCAGCCGATCGAAGTGCCGGACGACGACGAATACATGGAAGCCGTGTTCAAATGCATCGATGCGGAAAACACGCTGATGTATGCGTCCGATTACCCGCACTGGGACATGGATCTGCCCAGCACGATCTGGGATCTGCCGTTCCTGAGCGAGAAGGCCAAGCGCAAGATTCTCGGCGAAAACGCCCGCGACGCCTTCAACATGGACGTCAGCGCCCGTTTCCCCAACGCAGCCGCGGCCGAGTAGGAAGCGTCGATCATGGAAGGGTCCGGCGTGGTGGCGCGCAGCGCACAGCCTATGCAATTGGTGGAAGATCCCGCAGAGTGGACCGGGGCGGAGCTGGCCGCCGCCGATGACTGGATATTCGATCTGACGTCTGAAGAGGTTGCCGAGCTTGAGGCGGCGGTGGCCGGGTTTGAGGCGCGCGGACTTGATCTGCTCGATGTCGGCGTGGATGAATTTCCTCTCAGCGCGCTGGAAGACAAGCTTGCCCGGGTCAAGGCCCAGGTGATCGATGGGCGCGGGATCGCCCTGATCCAGGGTCTGCCGGTCGACCGGCTGGGGCCGGAACTGACCGCCAAATCATTCTGGGGCATGGGGCTGCGGGTCGGCGACCCGGTGTCGCAAAACGCCATGGGGCATCTCATGGGCCATGTCATCGATCTGGTCGGCAAGGATCTCGCCAACCCGAAAAACCGCGGCTATCAGACCAGTGCCGAATTGCATTTCCACGGCGATTCCTGCGATGTGTTCGGACTGCTGTGCCATCGCGACGCAAAATCGGGCGGCATCACCAAATTCGTCAGCTCGGCGGCGATCCACAACGAAATGCTGCGCCGCCGCCCCGATCTGGTGGAACAGCTCGCCGGGCCCTGGTGCCGCGACCGGCGCGAGGAAGTCCCGGTCGGCAAGGACCCGTGGTTCGTGATGCCGGTGTTCAACTATATCGATGGGCATCTCGTGGTCGCCTGGCAAGGCACTTACATCCGCTCGGCGCAGCGTTTCGACGGCGTGCCCAAATTCACCGATCTGCAGAAAAAGGCGCTCGCCATGCTGTCGCAACTGGCCGAGGAATTGTGCCACGGCGTCCGGCTTGGGCCCGGCGATATGGTCTTTGCCCATAACCATGTCCTGCTGCATGCGCGCACCGAATTCGAGGATCATGACGAAGCCGACCGCCGCCG
>JAYZAW010000126.1:0-4772 GCA_036339495.1 Pseudomonadota bacterium
TGAGGAAATAGCCTTCTGAAAAATCCTTCATGGATTGGGCATCGCCGGCCGAACCGACGCCTGGATACCATAGCATCATCTGGCAAATCTTCGGCCCGTTCCGGTCGAGCGCCATGGAGGCGACCGAGATGGCGAGCGTGCCGCCGGAGGAATTGCCGCCAACCGCGATACGCCCCGCGTCGATGCCGAGGTCGTCCGCATGATCGGCGATCCAGCAGGTGGCGGCGTATGAATCGTCATGGGCGGCGGGGAATTTGGCTTCCGGCGCGCGGCGGTAATCGACCGAAGCGACGATACAGCCGGCCTCGTGCGCGATCAGACGGCAAAAACTGTCCATGCCCCTTGGCTCGCCGAACACATAGCCGCCGGCATGAAAGAAGATCATCGCCGGGAGTTTGCCTTCGGTTTCGCTCATGGGTCTGTACAGCCGGACCGGGATATTGCCGCCGGTCCTTATGTCCTCGATCGCCGCGATTTCGGGCAGGGGGTCGAGGGCCATCTTGTCCATGAATTGGCCCATCCAGTCGCACGATTCTTCCGGGGTCATGTCGGAACATTGCGGAATGCCCGGCCCGTCGAGCATCGCCAGCACTTTCTTCGATTGTTCGTCGAGTTCATAGGTATCGGCCATGGAAAAATCCTCTGATCCTTAATCCCAGACTAACCGGCCGGGCCTCGGGGGCCAAATCACTTCCAATATCGCCCGGATCGGCATTTTCCCATTTGCCCCCGGGGGCGGGGTTGCTATACCCGGTGGAACGAATAGGTACTGGATTGAAGTTTTGCTGATCGTCTGTCTCGACCTCGAAGGGGTCCTCACCCCTGAAATCTGGATCGGCCTTGCCGAGCGCACCGGAATCGATGCGCTTCGCGCCACTACCCGCGATATCCCGAATTATGACACGCTGATGCGCCAGCGGCTGAAGCTTCTCGATGAGAATAATTTAGGCATGGCGGATATTCAGGCGGTCGTGGCCGGATTGGAACCGCTGCCCGGCGCGCGGGATTTCCTGGACTGGATTCGAAACCGCTGGCCGCTGGTGATCCTGTCCGACACGTTTTATGAATTCGCCGACCCGTTTATGGCGGCGCTGGGCCGGCCGACATTGTTCTGCCACCGGCTGAAGATCGCCGCGAATGGCCATATCGACGATTATCAATTGCGCCTCGCCGATCACAAGCGCGCCAGCATCCAATCGTTTCATGCGTTGAATTTCAACACCGTGGCGGTCGGCGACAGTTTCAACGACACCAGCATGCTGGCCGAGGCAGATACGGGTATTCTGTTTCATGCGCCGGAAAACATCGTGGCCGAATTCCCGCAATACCCCTCCGTGAACGAATATGATGAACTCAAGGCTCTGATCGAACAGGCGGCCGAAAATTCCAATGGCCGCTAACGGTCCCTATCCCCATCTGCTGGAGCCGCTCGATCTCGGTTTCACCACTTTACGCAACCGCTGCATCATGGGATCCATGCACACGCGCATGGAACTGCTCGATAATTCGATCGGGCGCGAGGCGGTCTATTACGCCGAACGCGCCAAGGGCGAAGTCGGGCTGATCGTCACCGGCGGCTTTGCGCCCAATCCGTATGGACGCATGGATGAACAAAGTGCGGTGTTCGACAACGAAGACCAAATTGCCGATCAAAAACGCATCACGGATGCGGTCCACGCCGAGGGCGGCAAGATATGCATGCAGATCCTCCATTCCGGACGTTATGCCAAGATCGCCGAAACCGTGGGCGCGTCCGACCTGCCGACGCCGATCAACCCGGTCACGCCGCGCCCGCTGACCGGCGGCGAAATCGAGGCGACAATCGAAGATTTCGCTCACACCGCGGCGCTGGCACAACAGGCGGGATATGACGGCGTCGAGGTGATGGGTTCCGAAGGCTATCTGATCACGCAATTCTGCGCGCCACGCACCAACAACCGCGATGACGAATGGGGCGGGTCGTTCGAGAACCGAACCCGCTTTGGGCTCGAAATCATGCGCCGTATCCGCGCGCGAGTCGGGACGGATTTTATTATAATTTGCCGGCTGTCCGCGCTCGATCTGGTCGAAGACGGCTTCACCCGCGACGAGACATTACGGTTCGCGCGGGACATCGAAGCCACCGGCGTGAATATTATCTCGACCGGGATCGGCTGGCATGAGGCCCGCATCCCGACCATCGCCCATATGGTGCCGCGCGCCGCCTGGACTTCCTTCGTGGGCCAGATCAAAAGGGCGGTTTCAATTCCGGTATCCGCCTCGAACCGGATCAACACCCCCGAAACCGCGGAAAGCGTTCTGGCCGGCGGCGACGCGGATCTGGTGGCGCTGGCCCGGCCGATGCTGGCCGACGCCCATTTCATGCGCAAGGCGCGGCAAGGGCGGGCCGACGAAATCAACAGCTGCATTGCCTGCAACCAGGCCTGCCTCGATCCGATCTTCGGCGAAAGCCATGCTACATGCCTGGTCAACCCGGCGGCCTGCCGCGAGACCGAGTTTGAAATCACGCCGGTCGGAACGGTCAAGAACATCGTGGTGATCGGGTCGGGTCCCGGCGGGTTGTCCTGCGCCGTGACGGCGGCCGAACGGGGCCACAAAGTTACGCTGTATGAGGCGGATGAGTCCATCGGAGGTCAGTTGAATCTGGCCCGCGCGGTGCCGGGCAAGGAAGAATTCAACGAGACCATCCGGTATTACGGCCGTCGGCTCGAGGTGCTTGGCGTCGATGTCCGGCTGGGCCGCAAGGCCGAGGCCGATGCATTGGCGGCTGAAGCTTACGATGAGATTGTCATCGCCACCGGCGTTCATCCCCGCGCGCTCGATCTTGACGGGGCCGATCACGCCTTGGTGATGTCCTATGTCGATGTGCTGACCGGACGCAAGAAACCGGGCCGCCGGGTCGCGATCATCGGGGCCGGCGGGATCGGGTTCGATGTCGCAGAGTATCTTACCGCCGGGCGATCGGCGGGCGCGGGCGGGACGGAAGAATTCCTGGTGGAGTGGGGCGTCGATGTGACCCACGCCGTACCGGGCGGTCTTGGACTAGCCGCCGCCGCGGCGCCTTCGGCGCATTATGTAACCCTGATCCAACGCAAGCCGTCGCGCATGGGCCGCACCTTGGGTCTGACCACCGGCTGGATCAATCGAACGGTGCTGCCCCGGCGCGGCGTGAAGATGATCACCGGCGCGCAGTATCAGCGGATTGATGGTTCGGGATTGCATATTCTTGTCGATGACGCGGAAATGCTGATGGAAGCCGACAGCATCGTGGTCTGCGCGGGGCAGGAACCTGCGCGCGGACTTTTTGATGATTTGGCGGCCCGTGGTATCAAGGCGCATCTGGTCGGCGGCGCCTACGAGGCCGTCGAACTTGATGCACAGCGCGCCATCGAGCAGGCAACCAGGCTCGCACTTGATCTTTAATGAACTAGGGGGGACTTCGCGATGAACATTCTTGGGCTTGAATCGATCGTGTTCGGCGTCGAGGACATGGAGACATGCTGCCGGTTCTGGGATGATTTCGGACTGACCCGCGCCGGCGAAGGACCCGACAGGGTGGTCTTCGAGACCCAGGAAAAAGGCACCATTGTGGTGCGTCCCAAGGATGCCGAAGGCTTGCCGGCAGCGCCGGTCGAGGACTCGACGGCCCATGAATATATCTGGGGACTAAAAACCCAGGCGGAAATCGACGCCATAGCTGAGGAATTGTCCAAGGACCGCGATGTGCGGACCGACAACGACGGAACCGTCCATTCTGTCGACGACGCCGGCTATGCCATCGGCTTCACGGTCAGCAAGCGCGTTCCCATCAAGGTGGAGGCGCCAGAAATCAATGTCCCGGGCACGGCGGGGCGGATTAACGAGCGCGCAAAAATTTACGACAAAGCCGAGCCGATCCACCTTTCCCACATGGTGCTGCTGGTCCCCAATCTGGAAGAAAACAAGGATTTCTACGTCAACCGGCTCGGTTTCAAATTGACCGATTGCTATCCCGGGCGCGGCTATTTCCTGCGCGCCGGGGGCTCCAACGAACATCACAATCTGTTCCTGCTCAAGGGCGGCGAGGAAAAGGGGTTCCACCACATCGCGTTCGAACTGCGCGACATTCACGAGCTGTTCGGCGGCGGCACGCATATGGGCGAAAAGGGCTGGCAAACCCATCTCGGCCCGGGACGGCACCCGATTTCATCGTGCTATTTCTGGTATTTCAAGAACCCGTGCGGCGGCGCTGCCGAATATGATTTCGATTCCGACCACGTCACCGATGACTGGGACCCCAAGGACTGGGCCTCGACCCCGGAATCCTTCGCCGAATGGACGTTGGCCGAGGGCATACTTTCGTATGAAACGATCCAGACCGGCCGCGTGGAGGATCATTCAACACGCAAGGACTGATCATGAAATCGACTTACAAGAACTGGCTCGAACAACGAGGTTATGCAGGGAAAACTGTCAATGCGCAGATGTTTCGTGCAGGGCGGGTCGAAGAATATTATGGCGATCTAGACGAACATTTTGATCAGGACCAGCTTCGGAGCGTGATAAACGAGTTGAAATACTCATCGGAAGACGAACGTAGTTCCAAACCAAACCCATCCATGATTCCTTTCAATGGTAACACCCAAAACAATCTCGCGTCGTACGAAAATACGACTGAACGCTACTGCAAATTCCGTAGGGGAACCGTAGACGATGAAGATATTGCCAGCATCTCCAGCATCTCCAGCATCTCCAGATTCCTAATGACGGATGCGGAAACCGACGTTAATGAG
>JAYZAW010000127.1:0-11909 GCA_036339495.1 Pseudomonadota bacterium
TCGCTCAGATCGGTGGGAATATGCGCGTTCCAGTTCGGATCGCGCCGGCACGCCTCGGGCGCGTCCTCGCGCGAACAT
Organism: Pseudomonadota bacterium; assembly: GCA_036339495.1. Classification (GTDB taxonomy): domain Bacteria; phylum Pseudomonadota; class Alphaproteobacteria; order MPNO01; family MPNO01; genus CALGIA01. The sequence continues at coordinate 79 of JAYZAW010000127.1, forward strand.
GAGATGATGCGCCAACCGGCATCGCTGAACCGCTTGACCGTCGAATGACCGATGCCCCGGCTCGCGCCGGTGAGCACGACGCTATGGGTATTTTCGGCCATTGACCTCACCTTCGGATTCGCTCAATGGGACAACAACACCGGTATCTTGGTGCGCGCCAGGATATGCCGCGTGCGCCCGCCCAAAATCATTTGCCGCAGCCGGCTTTGGGAATAGGCGCCCTTGACCAGCAGGTCCGCATTGATTTTATCCGCTTCGGAGAGAAATGCCGCGCCGAGTTCGGTGAGGCTGGCGTCGAAACGCTGGATCGTCGCATCCACCCCATGCCAGGCGAGTCGCGTGACCATTTCCTCCGCGGCGATCGGGGCAACCTGCCCCTGTTCGGGCGCAAGCAACACCACCGAGCCCGCGCCTTCCAGCAACGGCATTGCATCCGCCACGGCTCGGCCAGCTTCGGGGCTGGCTTCCCAGGCGACCGCGATCTTGCTGCCCACATCGGGCAAGGCTTCAGGCGGCGCAACCACGATGGGCCGGCCCGTATCGAGCAGAGCGGCCTCCAGCGTGATCGGCGACGGCAAGGGAGCATCCCGAACCGAACGGCCGACGACGATAAGATCGTAGAGGCGTCCCAGCAGGGCCACGACCTCGTCCTCGCGCCCGATTTCCGTATTCCAGGAAATCGTGGCCGATTGCCCGGCGTTCGGCTGATCGGTCACCACGAGTCTGTTTTGCGAACAGAACTCATCGAAAAATTCTTTCGACTTGGTGGCGCGTTCGCTGCCTTCCCGCTCGGTGACCTCCATGATCTCTTCGATCATCGAGCCGTCCATGCCCTCGCCCGTGTAAGGCACCAGCCCGCGCGGGTCGGCCTGGACGTGCAATGCATCGATATGAGCGCCAAACCTGCGCGCCAGTATCATCGCGACTTCAAGCGTTGATCGGCTGGTCTCGGCGGTATTGATCGGCGCCAATATGGTCTTAATGGTCATAGCCGTTCTCCCAGATAAACAGCCTCGACAGCTTCTACTGTAATTGTGGCGACCTTATGTCGATGAAACCGCCACGCCGGCGCATTGATTTATTTATTGCAAACCGGCAAACCAGCATCCGACTTTTTGATTCCGGGATCAAGTAAAACCGGTCCTATCTAAAGTATAAAGGTATGGAAAATCAGGGGAATAAGCGGGTAACGGCCCATTTGCCGCCCGATGCACCCGAATCACGTTCATATGATACCCGCTCATGCAGTCGAAAGGGCTTATCGGTCCAGAATTCGATGACATGGGGGATAACCCTGTAACCGACCCAGAAAGGAGGCCGGGGCACCGCGCCAACGCCGAACTTGGCGGCGAATCGGGCGACCCTTTTCTCAAGCTCAAACCGGCCCTCAAAGGGTCTCGACTGGTCCGACGCCCAGGCCCCGATCTGGCTGCCGCGCGCCCGGCTCGCAAAATACTCGTCCGATATTTCATCGCTGACCATCTCGGCAATGCCGTCGATACGCACTTGACGGCGCAGGGACTTCCAATGAAAAACCATTGAAACCAAGGGGTTTTGGGCGATCTCGATCCCTTTGCGGCTTTCCGTGTTGGTGTAGAACACAAAACCGCGGTCGTCGACCTCCTTCAGAAGGACCATGCGCGCATTGGGGGCGCCTGATGCGGCCACGGTGGCGAGAGTCAGCGCCGCGGGATCATTGGGTTCTGTTTCTTGGGCCCTGCCGAACCATTCCCGGAACAATTCGACCGGATCGCGGTCCTGATCACTTACCATTTAAAATCCGAGTTTATTCCCAAGTATCTCCGATGCCCCTGCATATGGGGGTAAATCACATCAATTCACCGGCATTGTTAGTAATATTTCAAAAATAGCCTTGAAAATTTCCGATCTGAATCACCATGTGACAGTCATTAACCCGTCGAACCACGCGTTTTCAACAGTTTCGTGGAAAATAGAGAATATTTAGTCCGATAAGCCGGGTTTGATTAAATTAAGGGGTCGCAGCCTATGAAACTTCAAAAAGCCGCTTTGCCGGTCATCCTCGCTTTTGCGATTGGCGCGTGTCAGCAGGGGGAATTCAACAAACAAACCGGCGGTACGGTCATCGGCGCCGGGCTCGGCGCGCTTGTCGGGTCGCAAATCGGTTCCGGCGGAGGCCAGCTCGCCGCGGTCGCCGTGGGAACCCTGGCCGGCGCGTATCTCGGCAGCGAAGTCGGGAAATCGCTGGATCGCGCCGATCGTCTCGCCATGCGGCAGACATCGCATAGAGCGTTGGAATCCACGCCCACCCATCAGGTGTCGAGTTGGCGCAATCCCGATAGCGGGCACAGCGGCACCGTGACGCCGACCCGGACCTATCAAACACCGCAAGGCCGGAACTGCCGGGAATACACCCAGACTGTCACCATCGACGGGCGGACCGAAAAAGTCCGGGGAACCGCCTGCCGGCAATATGATGGAACCTGGAAAGTCCCCAATAACTGACCCGCGCCAGGCGATAAATCCGCATCGCTGACTTTCCATCGGCCCATGCTTTTCCCGCGCAAGTCATTGGTGTAAGATAGCGGCGGCCTTCCTGCTTGGGGGAAATCACACGCGGTTGCGCCGATGCGATCTGTTATTTCGAGGGAAACATGACCCAAAACGGGCAACTCATGAGCGGCAAGCGAGGGCTGATCATGGGCGTTGCAAATGAACGTTCGATTGCCTGGGGCATTGCAAAGCAAGCCGCCGAGCATGGCGCTGAGTTGGCATTTACCTATCAGAGTGACGCGTTGAAAAAGCGCGTCGGGCCGCTCGCGGAATCCGTGGGCTCCAAATTGGTGCTCGAATGCGATGTGACCGACGACGCCAGCATGGACACTGTTTTCAGCGCCCTGGCGGAAAGTTGGGGCGGGCTTGATTTCTTGGTCCACGCCGTCGCCTATTCCGATAAAAACGAGCTAAAAGGCCGTTACGTCGATACGTCGCCGGAAAATTTCGCGATGTCGCTGAACATCTCCTGTTATTCCTTCACGGCGGTCTGCAAACGGGCCGAACCGTTGATGAAAGGCGGCGGCAGTCTGTTGACTTTGACTTATCTTGGCGGCGAACGGGTGGTGCCCCATTACAATGTCATGGGCGTGGCCAAGGCCGCGCTTGACGCAAGCGTAAAATATCTCGCCGTTGACATGGGGCCGCAAAATATCCGCGTGAACGCAATCTCCGCCGGGCCGATCAAGACTCTGGCGGCGTCCGGGATCGGTGATTTCAGATATATTCTCAAATGGAACGAATATAACGCGCCGCTGAAACGCAACACGACCATCGAGGATGTCGGCGGCGCCGGGCTTTACTTGCTGTCAGATCTATCAAAGGGTGTAACCGGCGAAGTGCATCATGTCGATAGCGGCTACCACGTGGTCGGCATGAAGGCGGTCGACGCGCCCGATATTTCGACAGTTTAATCCAACGGACCTCATAACATGTCCGACAATTCATTCGGCGCATTGTTCCGCGTCACCACCTGGGGCGAAAGCCACGGACCGGCGATCGGCTGCGTGGTCGATGGCGCGCCACCGAAAATCGCAATCGAACCGGAGGAAATTCAGCATTGGCTGGATCGACGCCGGCCGGGCCAGTCCCGTTTCGTGACCCAGCGCCGCGAGCCGGACAAGGTCGACATCCTGTCCGGCGTATTTGAGGGCAAAACCACCGGAACGCCGATCAGCCTAATGATCCGGAACAAGGACGCGCGGTCGAAGGATTATGGCGACATCAAGGACAAATTCCGGCCCGGCCACGCCGATTACGCCTACTTCGCCAAGTACGGCATCCGGGATTACCGGGGCGGCGGGCGGTCATCGGCGCGCGAAACCGCGAGCCGCGTGGCCGCCGGCGCCATCGCGCGCAAGGTGCTGGGGCGGCGCGTGAAAATTCGCGGCGCCCTGATCCAGATCGGCGAGCTGAAAATAGACCGCGCAAATTGGGACTGGAAGGCGACCGAAAATAATCCGTTCTGGTGCCCCGACGCCACAGCCGCCAAGGCCTGGGAAAGCTATCTCGACGACATCCGCAAGACCGGCTCGTCGGTCGGCGCAATCATCGAAATTGTCGCCAGCGGCGTGTCGGCGGGTCTCGGCGCGCCGATCTACGGCAAGCTCGATTCGGATCTGGCGGCGGCGATGATGGGGATCAACGCCGTCAAGGGGGTGGAAATCGGGGCCGGTTTCGGCGCCGCCAAACTGACCGGCGAGGAAAATTCCGATGAAATGCGCATGCGCGGCAAGAAGCCCCATTTCCTGTCCAATAATGCCGGCGGCGTGCTGGGCGGCATCAGTACCGGCCAGGATATCGTGCTGCGTTTCGTGGTCAAACCGACTAGCTCGATCCTGACCCCGCGCCGTACCGTGACCACCAAGGGCAAAAATGCCGAAATCGCCACCAAGGGCCGGCACGACCCCTGTGTCGGCATACGCGCCGTCCCGGTCGGCGAAGCCATGATGGCCTGCGTACTGGCCGACCACCTGCTGCGCCATAAGGCCCAGTGCGGCTAGACACATACGGCCGAATGGCCTGTAATGGCGCAAATCTCGTAAACAACAAGTGAGGACCGACATGACCTCGGAAAAAATTCAAGGATCCTTCGTCGCTTTGATCACGCCGTTCAATCATGACGGCTCGATCGATTTCGAAGGGTTCAGAACTTTGGTGCAATTCCAGGAAGAAAACGGCACCAGCGCCATCCTGTTCATGGGCTCAACCGGCGAAACGTCACTGCTGACCCCCGAGGAACGCCGCGCCATCGTTTCCGAAACCATAAAGTTCCACACCGGAAGCATGCCGTTTTTCTATGGCTGTTCGGGCAACAGCACCGAAGCGGCGATCGAGAATGTCCGTCACGCGGCCGGCGAAGGCGCCGATGGCGCAATCCTCGCGGTGCCGTCCTATATCTGCCCGTCGGAAGAAGATTCGATACAATATTTTCTCGATATCGCCGATTCCAGTTCGATTCCGATCGGCATTTACAACAACCCGCCCCGGGTCAAGACCGATCTGTCGGCCAAGGCGGTCCTCAAGCTCGCCGAACATCCCAATATTGTGGTCAACAAGGAATCGACGTCCCGGGTCGCGCAGATTTCGCAGCTTTGCGCCGCGCGCGCCGATTTCTCCCTGATGTGCTGCGATTCGCCCAATCTGGGTCTGGTCGTGCCCCTGATGGCGCTCGGCGGCGACGGTACCGCCAATATGTCCGGCAACGTAATCCCGCGCGAAATGGCGGTGATTTCCAAGCCCTGGGAAAATTTCGAAGACGCGACCAATTGCCGTGAAACATGGCTTCGCATGCTGCCGATGCTGCATTTCACCTATTCGGCAATTAATCCGGTGGCGGTCAAATCACTGATGCGCGCGCTCGGCCTACCGGCCGGCGGTTTCCGCCGCCCGCTCACCGGGCTGGACGAGGCGTCGCTGCAAGTCGGGCTCGACATCGCGCGCGATCTCGGTCTCATGGAATCATATGGGTTCAACACGGCGATCGCCGCGGAATAAATTCAACGGCGAAATATCGCGGCCAGTTCCACATGGGGCGACCAGAGGAACTGGTCGACCGGCGTGACGCTATCGAGACGATAGCCGCCATCGACGAGAACCCGCGCATCGCGCGCAAAGCTGGCAGGATTGCAGGATACATAAACTAAAGTCGGAATCGCGGAACTGGCCAGTTCACCGGCCTGTTCCGCGGCGCCCGCGCGGGGCGGATCAAGCACCAGCCCATCCAGCCCGTTCAATTCATCGGCTGCAAGCGGCCGGTGGCGTAGGTCGCGCTCGTCCGCCGATATCTTTTGATCCAGGCCCGCGCGCCGCGCCGCCGCCGAAAGGGCGGCAATCTGCGCGGGATCCGATTCATAGGCTCTGACCGTCTTTCCCGTGGCGGCCAGCGCGAGACCGAACGGACCCCAACCGGCATAAAGATCGGCGACCGAGCTCGTGTCGCGCAGAGCTTCAACGACGATTCCGTCCAACGCGGATGCGCCGTCTTGCGATGGTTGCAGGAACGCGCCTTCGGGAAGATCAACCTCGATGCCCGACATCGTTACGCGGACGGGGCGGCGCTGCACGATCGGCTCGCCGCCCCAGGATAGACGCGCAAGATCGGCATCCTCCGCCCATCGGGCGAGGCATTCCCGATCGGCCAGTTCGATGGGAGATTTGGTCTCAATCAACACATCCAACCCGGTTTCCGCCAGGGTGACGGAAATCTCCGCGGCGGCGCCGGACCCCAGGCATTCTTCCAACACGGCGCGCAGGCCGGGCAGCCGGGCCACGATGTCGGGATGCGTGACCGGGCATTCTGCAGTATCGACCAGCTGGTGACTGTGGCGCTGCCTGAATCCCAGCACCACGCCCTTTTGCGTCGCGCGCGCGCCGAGCCGGACGCGGCGCCGAACGCCCGGCGGAATTCGGACCAAATCGTCGATCTCCGCCCGAAGCCCGCGCTTGCCGAGTGCGTCCATCAGCCGTTCGCGCTTCCACGACGCATAATCCTCGTCGCGCACATGTTGCAGAGCGCAACCGCCGCAGCTGCCGAAATGGCGGCAGGCGGGTTCGATGCGCGCCGGGCCGTCGGACAATCTGTCCGATTCGATTACCGTATCGTCCTTGCCGAGGGTCAGAAGGACCCGGTCGCCAGGAACCGTGTAGGGAACAAAAAGTACGCCGCCCTCCCCCTTCACCACGCCGTCGCCCTCGCTTCCCAGCGCGGTGATTTCAGCCTCGAATGTTTTGGTCATGGATTAAAGTGCCCGGCTATCAGGAATTCACGGTTTCCCTCGGCTCCCTTGATCGGGCTGTCGGTGAGGCCCATCACCCGCCACCCGGGCAGACCGTCGAGCCAGGCAGAGATGCGTTCGCGGACTTCGTCATGCAGTTCGGGGTCGCGCACGATGCCGCCCCTGCCGACGCGCCCCTTGCCGACCTCGAATTGAGGTTTGATCAGGGCAACCAGGCGGGCGTCCGGCGCGGCGAAGCTCAGCGGCGTCGGCAAAACGGTCTGCAACCCGATAAAACTGGCGTCGCACATGATAAAATCGATCGGCTCGGGAATGTGTTCCCCGGTCAGATGGCGCGCATTGGTTTTTTCAAGTACGACGACGCGATCGTCTTGGCGCAGCTTCCAGGCCAACTGTCCGCGCCCGACATCGACCGCATAAATCTTATGTGCGCCGCGCGACAGGGCCACATCGGTAAACCCGCCGCTCGACGCGCCGACATCGAGACAGACCAGGCCGGATGGATCGATGGCGAAATGATCGAGCGCGCGTTCCAGCTTGAGCCCGCCGCGCGAGACCCAGGGATGGGGCTTGCCGCGAATTTCGATCGCGGCTTCGATATCGATGGAAACGCCGGGTTTGTCGAGGCGGCGCTCGCCGCTGAACACCACGCCGGACAGGATCAGCGCCTGCGCCTTGGTCCGGTTTTCGGCAAGGCCTCGTTCGACCAGCAGCGTATCGAGACGGGATTTGGTGCGTTTATCGTTCAAGAGGAGTGGGCCGGAGCCGCTTTATCGAAAAATGCTCTAACCACCGTCCGCCACACCTCCAACGTAAAGATCAGGCCCGCTTGGGCTGAAAATCGGCTTCTTCGGCGCGGCCCAGCGCGCCCAGCGCGCAGGCGACAATATGGGGCGCGTTAAGCTCGACCGATTCATACTGCGCGGCGGGCTTATCCTGTTCGACGAACCTGTCGGGAAATGTCATGGGCCGGACCTTCAGCCCGCCATCGAGCAACCCATTCAGGGCGAGAAAATTAAGCACCATCGACGAGAATCCGCCGACCGCGCCTTCCTCAATCGTGATCAGCACTTCGTGCTCCTGGGCCAGCCGGCGGATGAGGTCTTCATCGAGCGGCTTGGCGAAACGTGCGTCGGCAACGCTGGTCGACAGCCCCATGGCATTGAGTTCCTCGGCCGCCTTCATGCTTTCCCACAGACGGGTGCCATAAGACAGAATCGCAACCTTGCCACCCTCGCACATCATCCGACCCTTGCCGATTTCAAGTGGCACGCCGACTTCCGGCATATCGACGCCGACGCCCTCGCCTCTCGGATAGCGGAACACGCTTGGCCGGTCATTGATGCCGGCCGCCGTCGCAATCATGTGAACCAGTTCCGCCTCATCGGACGGGGCCATGATCACGATGCCGGGCAACAAACCGAAATAGCCGATATCGAACGAGCCCGCGTGGGTCGAGCCATCCGCGCCGACCAGACCCGCCCGATCCAGGGCGAAACGAACCGGCAAGGACTGAATGGCGACGTCATGGACAATCTGGTCATAGGCCCGCTGCAGGAACGTGGAATAGATCGCCACGAACGGCTTCATCCCGTCGGCGGCAAGCCCGGCGGCGAACGTCACCGCGTGCTGTTCCGCCAATCCGACATCGAAACATCGGTCGGGGAAGGCGCCCTGAAATATGTCCGCCCCGGTTCCCGACGGCATCGCCGCCGTGATGGCGATGATCTTTTCGTCTTTTTCGGCTTCCTTCACTAAGGACTGGCCGAACACCTTGGTATAGGTCGGCGCGTTGGGCTTGGCCTTGTCGAGCGTGCCGGTCACGACATCGAAGGTGCCGACGCCGTGATATTTGTCGTGGGATTCTTCCGCGGGCACATAGCCCTTGCCCTTTTGCGTCACGACGTGGATCAGGATCGGGCCTTCCGCCTTGTCGTCGCGGGCATTGCGCAGCACCGGCAGCAGATGGTCCATGTTATGGCCGTCGATCGGGCCGACATAGTACAGTCCCAGTTCCTCGAACATGGTGCCGCCGGTCAGCATGCCGCGCGTAAATTCCTCGGCGCGCTGGGCCGCCATGCCCATGGCGCGTGGAAAGCGTTCGGTCATATGCAAGGCGATGTCGCGCAGCGAGCGGTATGATTTGGACGAAATCAGCCGCGACAAATACGCGCTCATCGCGCCCACCGGCGGCGCGATCGACATGTCGTTGTCGTTGAGAATGACGATCAAACGGGCATCCATGCTGCCGGCATTGTTCATGGCTTCATAGGCCATGCCACCGGTCATGGCGCCGTCGCCGATCACCGCCACCACGCGATTGTCGCCGCCCTGCAGATCGCGCGACACCGCAAACCCGAGCGCCGCCGAAATCGACGTCGACGCATGCGCCGCGCCAAAGGGGTCATATTCGCTTTCCGACCGCTTGGTGAACCCGGACAGCCCGCCGCCCTGACGCAGCGTACGGATACGATCACGCCGGCCGGTAAGAATTTTATGGGGGTAGACCTGATGGCCGACATCCCAAATCAGCTTGTCGTCCGGCGTGTTGAACAGATGATGGATCGCCACGGTCAATTCGACCACGCCGAGTCCGGCGCCGAGATGGCCGCCGGTTACGGAGACCGCGTCAATGGTTTCGGCGCGAAGTTCGTCGGCGAGTTGTTTCAATTTCGCCGCCGAAAATTCTCGCAGATCGGCGGGGACATTTACGCTATCCAGCAACGGTGTTTCGACGGAACCCATTAAATCTTCATCCCACTCACCAATTTCCCGACGCCGATTAATTCCTGCGTTCCAGGACGAAATAACCCATTTGTCTATAGGCGTCGGCTTCCTTGCCGAAGCCTTCCAGCCGTGCAATTGCGCGGTCAACCAACATGCGCGCTTCCTTTTTCGCGCCATCGACTCCCAACAAGGATACGAATGTCGCTTTCCCGGCGGCCGCGTCCTTGCCGACCTTCTTGCCGAGATTTGCCTCATCGCCCTCGACGTCTAGTAGATCATCGGTGACCTGGAATGCAAGCCCCAGATCGTACCCGTAATCCCGCAATAACGCACGGGCATCCGCGCCGGCATCGCCCAGAATCGCCCCGGCCTCGCAGCTGAGCGAAATCAGCGCTCCGGTTTTCATGTTCTCCAGCCGCGTGATCAGATCCGGGGTGGTCTCGAAATTCTCCGCTTCCAGATCGATCATCTGTCCGCCGACCATGCCGGACGCACCCGCCGCCCGTGAAAACGCCGTCGCCAGGGAACAGCGGATTTCCGCATCCGGATGGGTCGACGGGTCGGCCAGCACCTCGAACGCCAGCGTCAAAAGCCCGTCGCCGGCCAGAATTGCCGTCGCGTCATCGAACGCGATATGGCAGGACGGACGGCCGCGCCGCAGATCGTCATCATCCATCGCCGGCAAATCGTCATGCACCAGTGAATAGGAATGGATCATCTCGACCGCCGCGCCGACCCGCAGGGCCAGGGCATCGGGCACGTCAAACAGCCGCGCGCCGGACAATACGAGAAAAGGCCGCAGCCGCTTGCCGCCATTGAGCGTTCCATACAGCATGGCCTCAAATACCCGCGCTTCGGGACCGGGCGGCACGGCAATAAGTGAATTGATCGTTGATTCGAGCTTTTCCGCCGCGGCGGCCATCTCCGCGGACAGCGCATCCGAAGTCATGACGTCACTCACTAGCCGCGGACTCCGCTTTAAGGCCGCCGTCGGGGCCGAATGAAATCTTGTCCACTTTGGCGCGCGCTTCCCGCAATATTTCCTCGCAATGTTTCTTCAACAACGCGCCGCGCTCATAGGCGCCGATCGCGTCATCGAGCTTGCCGCCGCCTTCTTCGAGTTGGCGCACGATCTTTTCAAGCTCGGCAAGCGCGTCCTCGAAGTTCAACCCCGAGAGATTGGCGGCATTTTCTTTATCAGCCATTCAAACCCCTGTTCCGACGCGAAGTTTAGGGGGTGGGAGAGTCAAGGGCAAGGCCGGGCATGGTAACAATTCGGGACAGTTACGCGATTAAAGCGTGAACATGCGCAGCGGCGCTGGCGGCAAGCGCATCCAGATCATACCCGCCCTCAAGAGTTGAGATGACGCGGCCATCGCAATGCTCGCCGGCGATTTCGCGGATGCGGCCAGTCACCCAGCCATAATCGTCCTCATGCAACCGCAGGGTCGCCAGCGGGTCCCGTTCATGGCCGTCGAACCCGGCTGAAATCAGGATCAAGTCGGGGCCGAATTCGCGCAGGCCCGGCAAAATCAGATCATCCATTCTGGCCCGGAAAGCTTCCGATCCCGACCCGGAAGAAAGCGGCGCATTGAAAATATTGCCGACCCCGGTTTCGCTCGCCGCCCCGGTGCCTGGATAAAGCGGATATTCATGGGTCGAGCCGAAAAACAGCGCCGGATCCTCTTCAAAATAGGATTGGGTGCCGTTGCCGTGGTGAACGTCGAAATCGACCACGGCAATTTTCTCGAGCCCGTGCTCGGCGCGCGCGTGGGCCGCCGCGATCGCGACATTATTGAACAGGCAAAACCCCATGCCGTGGGTCGGTTCGGCGTGATGGCCCGGGGGGCGGATGGCGCAAAACGCGTTTTCCACCTCGCCCGAAACGACCGCGTCGACCGCGCCGATCAACGCGCCCGCCGCCCGTAGCGCGGCTTCGCCCGATTCCGGCGACATCACCGTATCGGGGTCGATCCGGACCGTGCCTTCGACGGGTGCCGCCGCCAGCAGACGTTCCGCATAGCCGTCGGGATGCACGCGCGCAATCTGGGCGATTTCGGCGGCCGGCGCCTCGCGGCGCGTCAATCCGCTAAATTCTTCGCCATCAAGGACCCGAAGCACGGCCCGGATGCGGTCCGGGCGCTCCGGATGGCCCGGGCCGGTATCGTGTTCGACCGAGCTCGGGTGGGAAAAAACGATGGTTGTCATGGGGTCCTCACGAAACTTTCACCGGATTATAGCACAATCACCCGAGTTTCAACGTGGCGCGGCCGCACACGGCTTTATGTGGAAGCGTTGATTTTATTGACTCCTTGGGCCGTCCATAGGTAAATC
>JAYZAW010000128.1:0-25088 GCA_036339495.1 Pseudomonadota bacterium
ACTCCGCCATGATTGGTTGACCCCGTCTATTGTGCCTGAAACGATGCCTGTTGATCTTCTATCGAACCAAAGCTGTCAAGGGACCCTGGCCAGGGCCGGGAGGGGAATTGGATTTCGGAATCAGTTTCGGCAATACGGCCGATCACTGGAAGGTGGCCAGGCGGGCCGAGGAGTTGGGCTTTTCATATGCCTGGTTTTCTGACACCCAGCTGGTAAACGCCGATCTGTTCGTCGCCATGGCGGCCGCCGCCGTGCAGACCAGCAAAATCCATCTCGGCAGCGCGGTGCTGATCCCGTCGAACCGGATCGCGCCGGTCACCGCCAATGGGTTCGCGTCGCTCAACATGCTGGCGCCGGGGCGGATCCATCTCGGCGTCTCGACCGGATTTACCGCGCGCCGCACCATGGGGCTGCCCGCCATTAAGCTAGCTGAGATGGAGGAGCATATTCGGATTGTGCGCGCGCTGCTCGGTGGTGAAACGACCGAATGGGACTACGAAGGCAAGCGCCGCAAGATACGTTTCCTTAACCCCGATCTCGGTCAGATCAATATCGAAGATTCGATCCCGCTGCATATCTCGGCCATGGGTCCCAAAGGGCGGCGTCTGACGGCAAGGCTCGGCGCCAACTGGATCGACAGCGTGCCCAATCTCGAGCGCGGCGTCGCCGACGTGACCGACATGCGCGCCGCCTGGGGCGAGGCGGGCCATGATCCGGATGATTTCTACACAACGGCTATCACCGGCGGCTGCGTACTGGATGAGGGCGAACCCTATGATTCCCCGCGCGCCAAGGCGCAGGCCGGTCCGGCGGCGGCGATCGTGCTGCACAACCTGGTCGAGGCCGAGCTGTATGGTTCGATCCGGCTCGAGCCGCCGCCTTTCATGGCCCCGCTGCTCGACGAGTACCGCAAGCTCTATCTGTCTTACACGCCGGAGGACGCGCGCTATTTGTCGGTCCATCGCGGACATCTTCTGTTTCTGCGCCCCGATGAGGCGCCTCTGATCACCGCCGACCTGATCCGCGCCATGACCGTCACCGGGACCAAGGAGGAACTCCGCGAGTCGATCCGCGAGCTGGCCCGCGCCGGCTACAAGCAATTCTCCTGCCACATCCGCTACGGCCACGAGGAATCGCTGGAACGTTGGGCCGATGTCATTGCGGGGGTGTAACGGCCGTCACCACATTTGCGATTAAAGTCCGCCCGAAATCCTGGTCGAAACTGAGAATCGATTTTGGGTGGAATTGTACGGCGTCAATCCGCCGCCAGCGGACCGTAATATTCGCGGGTCAGCCCGGCGCGGCCGCGGGCGTCTTCGTTGAAGGGCGGTTTTAGGCCGGATCGGAAATGGCGCCGGACCATGTCTTGATAGGTTGAGACCGGGTCGCGCGCGCGCGCGCGGCAGACATGTTCGAACCATCGGGTTCCGGCCGCGACGTGAGTGATTTCGTCCCGATATATGATTTCCAGCAGTGTCGCGCTGTCGTCATCGCCCGCCTTGCGCAAATTGCCGATCATGGGCGGGGTGACATCGAGCCCGCGCGCTTCCAGCACCAGCGGCACGATGGCGAGCCGTGCCAGCAGATCGTGGACGGTCTCGGTTGCTGCCTCCCACAGCCCGTCATGGGCCGGCAGATCGCCATAGGCGGCGCCGAAATCATTGAGCCGCGCCACCAGCAGCGAGAAATGGCGCGCCTCATCGGCGGCCACCCCGATCCAGTCGTCGTAGAAATCCCGCGGCGGATCATCCGCCGTGAAACGCGCGATGATATCGCAGGCGAGATCGACGGCATTGAGCTCGATATGGGCCAGCGCGTGGAGCAGCGCGATCCTACCCGTTTCGCTGTGCGCCCGGCGGCGTCTCGGCATGTCGCGTGGCAGGCGCAGCTCCGGGCGCGCGGGCCGGGCCGGGCGGTCCGGCGGATTTGCCGTGCCGACTTGCGTGATCGAGCCTTCGCGCCAGTTCGCGGCAAACGTAATTACCGCGCTGGTCTTCGCCGCCGGATCGGCGGTTTCAAGCGCCAGCACCGCCGCGTCGCTCAGCGTGTCCGGCATATCGGCGGCGTTGGTCACCCCAGCTTCTCCGCCGGCGCTTCGATCAGGGCGACAAAATGTCCATGGGCGCGTTTAGCGGTGGCGCGCATGTCGGCCCGCAGGCTGTCGAAGTTATCGGCGCCCGCGCCCCGGGCCAGTGCGGCGCGAAGTCCGCCAGGCGCATTGTCTTCCTCAAATCGGGACTCCAGTGTCAGGCGGAGCACGGCCTGAACTTTGCGCCACAGCCGCATGGCTTGGATCAGATCGTCGGCGACGGCGCGGTCGAGGACGCCGACATCGGCCAGCCGCGCCAGCGCGACCGTGGTATTGGCGGCCAGGATCGAGGGGTCGTCATGGGCGTGACTCAGCTGGAGATATTGGGCGATGAATTCGATATCGACCAGCCCGCCCCGGCAATATTTCACGTTCCAGACATCTCCCAGGTCATGTTCCCGGGCGATGCGCGCGCGCATATCGGAGACATCGCGCAACAATTCGCCCGCATCGCGCGGCGCGGTTAGGATACGGTGGATCGAGGCCTCCATGTCCTTGGCCATGCCGTCCGGCGCGATCACCACCCGCGCCCGCGTCAGCGCCATATGCTCCCATGTCCAGGCGTCTTCCCGCTGATAGTGCATGAACCCTTCCAGCGAGCTCGCGATCGGTCCGGAATTGCCCGACGGGCGTAATCTCATATCGACATCGTAGAGTTGTCCCTCGCCGGTCGGCGCCGATATGGCGCTGATGAAGCGCTGGCTGAGCCGGGAATAATACAGCGTCGGCGTCAGCGCCTTCTTGCCGTCCGACGCGGTCGTTCCAGGGTCCGAGTGGTAGACGAACAACAGATCCAGATCCGAGCCCACCGTCAATTCGCGTCCGCCGAGCTTGCCGAAGGCGACTACGGCCATGCCGCCGCCCGCGACGCGGCCATGCTGGCGCTCGAAATCGGCCTCCACCGCGGGCAGCAGCGCGCGCAGCGTCGCATCGGCAACATCGGACAAAGGGCGGCCGGCGGATTCCGGATCGATCCTGTCGCGCAGTATCTGGACGCCGAGCTGGAAAATCCGGTCATTGGCCCAGCGCCGCGCAATATCAAGCGCGTCCTGAAAATCCCGGCCCTGGGTCAGGGCTTCTTCAAGCTCCCCGCCCAGCGCCCCGGCGGGTGGCGGGGGATCGAAAAACCCCTGGGTCAAAACGCCGTCCAGCAGGATGGGATGGCGGCTGAGCCATTCCGCCAATCTCGGCGCGCTGCCCATGATTTCGGCGACCAGATCGAGCAGCCCCGGATTGCTGTGAAACAGGGAAAACAGCTGGACGCCCGCCGGCAGCGCGCCCAGGAACCCGTCGAAACGAAGCAGGGCCGCGTCGGGGTCGATGGTGCGCGACATGGCGTCGAAAATCCGGGGCGTGAGTTCGGTCAGCAGTTCCCGGGCCCGGGCGCTCCGCATGGCGCCGTACCTGCCGTGATGCCAGGCGCGGATTCGCGCCGAGACCACTGTGGGGTCTTGAAATCCGAGTTCCCGGAGCGTGACCAGCGTATCCGGGTCATCATCGGCGCCGGTAAAGACGAGATTGCCCGCCTCGCCCAGATCGGCGCTTTCCTCGAACAATTCCGCGTAATGGGTTTCCACGGTGCGCATTTCGGCCAGCAAATCGGCCAGGAAATCCTCGCGGTCGTCATAGGCCATGAACGACGCCACCGCGTCCAGACCGGCATCGGTTTCCGGCAAGCTGTGGGTCTGTTTGTCATCGATCATTTGCAGCCGGTGTTCCAGTCGGCGCAGGAACCCGTATGCGCGTTTCAAATCGTCGGCGACCGTATTTTCCATCCGCCCGAGCGCCACCAAGGCGTCAAGCGCATCGAACGTGGCGCGCACGCGGAGGCCGGGTTCGCGCCCGCCCCAGATGAGTTGTTGAGTTTGCGCGAAGAATTCTATTTCCCGAATGCCGCCGCGCCCGAGCTTGATGTTATGGCCGGCGAGCGCTATTTCCGCGCCGCCGCGATGGGCGTTGATCTGGCGCTTGATCGAATGAATGTCCTCGATCGCCGCGAAATCCAGATTCTTGCGCCAGATAAAAGGCCTCAAACGGTCAAGAAACCGGTCGCCGGCGGTGGTGTCGCCCGCCACCGGACGCGCCTTGATCATCGCTGCGCGCTCCCAGTTCTGGCCGGCGCCTTCATAGTAATTTTCGGCGGCGATGGTCGATATGGCCGGCGGCGTCGAGCCCGGATCTGGACGCAGCCTGAGGTCGGTGCGGAAAACGTAGCCGTCCTTGGTGCGCTCATCCATAATTCGCACAAGGCCGTGGGCACATCGCACGAAAAACTGTTGTATGCTGGCTTTGCCTGTATATTCGATCCGGTCGTGCTCATATAAGATGATAAGATCGATATCACTCGAATAATTGAGTTCGCGTGCGCCGAGCTTCCCCATGCCGAGCACGATCAATCCCGACTCCCGCTGGGGGTCGTCCGGATAGGGCAATTTTAGTTCGCCCGTCCGCGAGGCGTGGGCGAGAAGATGCGCACACGTTGCGCGCAGGGCGGTATCAGCGAAGCGGGACAGTGCTGTTGTGACTTTTTCCAGGCCCCAGACGCCGCAAATATCAGCCAGACCGATGGTCAGCGCCACGCGCCGCCGGGCGATCCGCAATGACTGCATCAGGTCCTCAATCGCATCGGAATCGTCGTATTCCACTGTTATGTTGTCCAGGATTGTTTGGAATGTCGGATCTGGGTCCGACAGGAACAACCGGCGCGTAAACGCCAGATCGGCCAGGATGCACTGGCCTAGAAACGGGCTGTTGCCGAATACCGCAGTCAACAGCAGCGCGCCGTGTTCGTCATCGGCGACGGTTCGGGCGAACTCGGCCAAGCCGGGGTCATCCGTGCGCCTGGCGGTTTCGAACCAGCGCCGCATGAAGACTTCCGCCGCGTCAGGGTTTCCCGACCGTGGTAAAATTTCCGGATCGGACGTCAGAAATTCGGAATTGAAAGTCAAATGGCCCGTTCCACATTGGCGCATTATGCGGCTGTTTTGTGGAGACTGCGCCATGACCGGACGCCGGTCAAGCGACGCTGGTGGATAGACGGATGCTTTTGCGAACGTCACATGTCCTGTTGGAAATCCTCGCGGTTCTTTTCGCCACCCTGGTGCTTGTCCTAGTCGGCGGCGCGTGGCGTTTATCCCAGGGGCCGGTTTCCCTTGGCTTTTTGAAACCCTATGTAGCCGCGGAATTGGCGGAAATTCAGGGACCTGTCGGAGTCGAGATCGAAGACCTGATTTTGAAATGGGCGGGCTGGGAACGCGCAATCGACATTGTGGCGGTAAATACCTCGATCCGGGCGTGGGACGGCGCTGTCCTCGCCTCGGCGCCTGAGATCTCCGTCAGCCTGAGCGCGACGAAGCTGTTCGTCGGGGTTATCGCGCCGACAAGCCTTGAACTGATCCGGCCGCGGCTCAATTTAGTCCGAAATGAAAACCGGGGATTTGGCGTCGGCGCAATTTCAGAAACCGCCGGCGGGCAAACCGATCAGTTCCTGCCGCTGGTAGTCGACGCGATGGCCGCGCGGCCCGACCCGAACAGCCCCTTGAGCCAGCTGAACAAAATCAGCGTCGTCGGCGCAAGGATAACTATCGACGATCCAATCATCGGCGCATTCTGGGGCGCGCGTCACGCGGATATTCAGATTACGCGCGCGCCCGGCGGGGTCCATATCGAATATGACCTGGACACCGATTTCAGAGGACAGAGCCCGACACTGCGCGGAACCGTCGATTATCGGCCGGCCGACGGAGATATTCTGGTCGCGACCCAATTTGAAAAACTACGCCCTGACGTGCTCGGCACGGAAGACGACGTGCTGGCGCCGCTCAAGGCGCTCGGCGTAACTCTCGGCGGATCGATCAATTTCCGGATGTCGATGGACGGAAAATTCAGGAACGCGACATACAAAATTCGCAGCGGCGAAGGCGTGGTGAGGCTGCCGCATCCGCATTTGGAGAAAGTCAAAGTCAAATCGATTTCCGCGGCCGGCAATGTGGATGCCGAACTGAACCGGCTCGTCGTGAAGCAATTGACCGTGGATCTCGGCGGCCCGACGATCGAACTCAGCGGTTCGGCGACCCGCCATAGCGACCATGCCGACTTCAATGTCCGCGCGGCGATCGCCCAGCTTCCGATCAACGATCTCGGCCGTTATTGGCCATCGGACGTGGCAAGCGGCTTCCACGAATGGGTGATTGAAAATATCCGGGATGGCAGTTTCTCAAATTCGCGCATCGAATTGTCCGGTCGCGTCGACACCGCTAGCGGCCAAGTCAAAATCAGCAAGTTTGGCGCAACCGCGAAAGTGAAGAATACCAAGGTTCATTTTTTCCGCCCCATGCCGCCCGTGCTGAACACGGATTTTACCGTCGCGTTTGGCAACGACCGGATCGATATTCAAATCGAACGCGGTAACCTTCGCGGGATTGCGATCTCGGAAGGTTCGGTGGCGTTGACGGAACTTGACGAGGAAGATTCGAACCTGGAAACAAATCTGGTCCTCCGAGGTGGATTGGGCAAGGCGCTGATCTTACTGAACCATCTGAAATTGGGATATTTGACCAAGCTCGGCTTCGATCCGGCAATGATCAAGGGCGAAACCGCTGTTCGGGTTTCCGCGAAAACCCCCCTGCTCAGGGATTTGAGATTTGAACAAATCGATATCAGGGCGGCGGCAAACCTACTCGATGTTTTCGCGCCGACGATCGCGTTCGGCCACGACCTTACACAGGGGCAGATTGCGCTTCGGCTCGACGGCTCGGCGATGAGCTTGATTGGTCAGGCGAAAATCGGCGGCGTTCCCGGCGACATTGCCTGGTACGTAAATTTTACCGACGACGCGCCCTTTACCCGTCGCTACGACATGAAAGCGACGCTGGATGATGCCGCGCGTGAACGTTTTGGCGTTGATCCAGGCGACCTGTTGAACGGTCCCCTTTTCGCCGATCTCTCATATGTCGAGCGGGCGGACAAGGCGGAAAAATTATATGTGAAATTAAAGCTCGACGATTCCACGATCTCGCTCCCTTTCCTGAAATGGTCGAAGCGACCCGGGAAACTGGCGGTCGCCGAGTTGGAGATTGATTTTCGCCAGGGAATAATGTCCGAAATCAAGGGTTATCGTTTTGCAGCCGATGGATTGCTCAGCAGCGGAAGCGTAAATTTTGCCGCGAACGGCAAAACCCTCGACACCTTGAACCTGAGCAGCCTGGCGCTGGGCGAAAGAACCAATATCGGCGGAACGATCAAGCGCACGGCGAATGGCGGTTTTGTGGTTGCGCTTAGTGGGCCGCAACTGGATTTAACGCCTTATCTGAAAGACACCGGCGAGGACGAAGGCAAGTTCGCGACCCAGTCGGTGCGGGCCACCGGAAAGTTCAACAAACTGTGGGTCGGGCCCGGCACATCGGTCGCCAATGTCGACGTCGTTGTGAAACATGACGGCCGTTCCTGGCGTCAGGTATCGCTGAAGGGCAATGTCGTCAAAGGAAGACCGTTTTCAACTAGCTATGTCGATGACGGAAAATCCGGACATTTGGAGGTCCGCGCGAACGATGCCGGAAGTGTCATGAAAAAACTGGGATTACTGGACGATATAAGTGGCGGAAATTTGATCGTGTCGGCGGTGCGCCATGGATCGAAACCGGGTTCACCCTGGCGCGGCAAGCTTGGGATTTCCGATTTCGTCCTCGCCAAAGCGCCTTTCATGGCGCGGCTTCTGACGCTGGCCTCGTTAACAGGAATTTCCAATATGGTGGAAGGCAAGGGGCTCGCGTTCAGCCGGCTCGATATGCCTTTTACCTATGCCTCTCAGCGGCTGAATATAACGGACGCGCGCGCTGTTGGGTCGGAACTCGGCATCACCGGCGAGGGGTTGATCGATCTTGGCGCGAAAAAAGTCGATCTCGATGGCACCGTTGTCCCGGCCTATACGATTAATTCGATCCTGGGGAACATCCCGGTACTCGGCGCGGTGTTCACCGGGTCCAAGGGAAGCGGGATATTTGCCGCCACCTACACCATTAAAGGCGACTTTGAAAAACCCCTGATAGAAGTGAATCCGTTAGCGGCGCTGGCGCCCGGGTTTCTCCGGAATCTGATCAAGGGCGCCGGCAAGGCCGGCGTGCCTGGGCCGCCGCCCGGATCCGAAGTGGACCCGGCATCCGACGGGTGACCGGACGTCGCTCTATATGGGTTGGACCAGGACGTGCTTCTTTTTGCCGGCCGAAAGCTTGATCACGCCGTCTTCGGAAACATCCGCCGTCGTGACGGGCTGGGTTTCTTCCGAAAACGCGACATCGTTGACGCGCGCGCCGCCGCCCCGGATCAGACGCCGCGCCTCGCCCTTGCTGGCGACCAGTCCCGCGTTCTGCAACAGTTCAAATGCGGGAATGCCGGATTCCAGATCGGCGCGCGGAATTTTGACCCGCGGCAGGCCCGCGGCCGATTTGCCTTCCTCGAACGTCAGCCGAGCGGTTTCGGACGCCTCGTCCGCCGACTTATCGCCATGGCACAAGCGGGTCGCTTCGAAAGCGAGTACTTTCTTGGCGTCGTTGATATCGCCCTGTTCCAGATCGGCGATTTTGTCGAGCGGCAATTCGGTGAACAGCTTCAAAAATCGGCCGACATCATTGTCCTCGGTATTGCGCCAGAACTGAAAATAATCGTAGGCGCTGAGCCGTTCGGCGTTGAGCCATACCGCGCCGCCCGCGGTCTTGCCCATTTTTTCGCCCGACGCCGTGGTGATCAAGGGCGAGGTCAGGCCGTACAGGCCGGCTGATTCGACCCGCCGTGCGAGCTCGATCCCATTGACGATATTTCCCCATTGATCGGACCCGCCGATCTGCACGCTGCAGTCGTTGCGCCGATACAGTTCAAGAAAATCATATGCTTGGAGAATCATGTAATTGAATTCCAGAAAACTCAGCGGCTGGTCGCGATCGAGCCTTAGTTTCACCGAATCGAATCCCAGCATGCGGTTGACCGAGAAATGCCGGCCGTAATCGCGCAGGAAAGGGATATATTGCAGCTTATCGAGCCAATCGGCGTTATTGATCATCACCGCGTCGGTCGGGCCGTCGCCGAACGTCAGAAACTGGTCGAATATCCCTTTGATGCTGTCCATGTTCCGGTTGATTTGGGCGTCGTCCAGCAACTGGCGCGAATCATCCTTGCCGGACGGATCGCCCACCTTGGTGGTGCCGCCGCCCATCAGCACGATCGGCTTGTGGCCGGATTGCTGCCAGCGGCGCAGCAGCATGATCTGGATCAAGCTGCCAACATGCAGGCTGTCGGCGGTGCAGTCGAAGCCGATATAGCAGGTTTTCGGCGCGCCTCCCGTCTGGATCGAGCTCAGCGCGGCGTCGAGCCCCGCCTCGTCGGTGCATTGGTGGATATAGCCACGCGCGGCGACGGTTTTCAAAAAATCGGATTGGAACTCGGTCATCGCGGGTATGTAGCATAAGGAAGACGGCGAGGGCGAGATGAAAACAATTGACGGAGCGGCAGCGGCGCTGGTTAATTCGGCAGTTTGCAAATACACGGGAGACTTCCAAGATGGAACCGCGCCGTACCGGACCCTTTCCCTTTACGCCGATCAACCGGCGTCCCAAGCTGACCTGGCCCAACAGCGCCCGCGTCGCGTTCTGGCTTATCCCGAATATCGAGGTTTTTCCGCTGGATGAGCCCGTCCCGGGAGGAACCGGCATCGCGCCCGATATCATCAACTGGGCGCCACGCGATTACGGCGCCCGGATTGGCATCTACCGCATGATGGACGTGATGGAAAAATTCGGCGTGCGCGGGACCGTCGCCTTGAATTCCGAGGTCTGCGACGACTATCCGGAGATCATCGAAGACTGCATGGCGCTCAATTGGGAATTCATGGGCCATAACCATTCCAACTCGCGCTATCTCCATACGCTGGGACGGGACGACGGACGTGAACTGGTATTGAGCACCTTTGACCGCATCGAAAAAGCGACCGGCGTTCGCCCCAAGGGATGGCTGTCATCGGGCCTGCAGCAGAACTGGACCACGCTCGACGATCTAATCGAGGCCGGCGCGACCTATGTCGCCGACTGGATCAATGACGACCAGCCCTATCTGATGGACGTGGACGGCAAATCCATCGCGTCGATTCCCTATTCGGGGGAAATCAACGATATCCCGCAGGTCCTGCGCGGCGGACATACATCGGAAGTGTTTGCCGATATGGCCAAGCGCCAGTTCGACACGCTGTACCGCGAGGGCGCCGAATCGGGCCGCGTCATGGCCATGGCGCTGCACCCCTTCATTACCGGCGTGCCGCATCGCATCGCCGCATTCGATTCTGCGCTGGAATATATTACAGGCCACGATGACGTCTGGTTGGCCACGGGATCGGAGATCATCGACCATTATCTCAAGTCCGGTTCGACATTTTAATCACGGAGAGATTAAGGATGCGCGCATTGGGATTAATGAGCGGCACGTCGCTTGACGGGATCGACGCGGCGGTGATTGAAACCGATGGCGAAACCATTTCCGAATTCGGTCCCTGGCTGACCGCCGGTTACGACGACGAATTGCGGGAACGGCTGCGTACTTCATTGGGGCAGGCGGCGCCCGCCGGTATCGATGCGCTGATCCACGATCTCACCATTGCCCACGGGGACGCCGTGCGCCAATTGCTGTCGCAGGGCAATCTGTCGAACGACGATATCGATATCATCGGGTTTCATGGCCATACCATCGATCACCGGCCCGATAACGGCGTCACCCGGCAGATCGGCGACGGGGCGCTGCTGGCCGAATCCACCGGGATCGACGTGGTGTGTGATTTCCGCTCGGCCGATGTGGCGGCGGGCGGGCAGGGGGCGCCGTTCGCGTCGTTATTTCATCAGGCGCTTTGCGCCGGAACGGAGACGCCGGTTTGCGTGCTCAATATCGGCGGCATATCCAATGTCACCTGGATCGGCGGCGGCGGAGAACCGCCGATCGCCTTCGATTGTGGGCCGGGCAATGGATTGATCGATGAATGGGTCCTCCGAGGGGTCGGCGTGGGCTTCGACGATGGCGGCAGGATCGCGGCAACGGGGTCGGTCGACCGGTCGGTGGTCGCCCGGTATCTTGCCATGCCATATTTTGCCGCGCCGCCGCCGAAATCCCTCGACCGGCTGGATTTCGACCTGACGCCGGTTTCGAACATGTCGATGGAAGACGGCGCGGCGACGCTGGCGGCGGTGACCTGCGAGGCGATCTCCCTTGCCACTGATCATCTGCCGGAAGCGCCGCAAAAATGGCTGGTCACCGGCGGCGGCCGCCATAACCCGGTTCTGATGAAGGGCTTGAACGCATTGCTCGATGCGCCCGTTATCCCTGTCGAGGATGTGGGATGGAACGGCGATGCGCTGGAAGCGCAGGCCTTTGCCTTTTTGGCGGTTCGTTCGCTGGTGGGATTGCCGCTCAGCCTGCCGACCACCACCGGCGTCGCCAGGCCGATGAAAGGCGGGAAACTGTGCCGTCGGGCATAGAAATTATCCGGCTTCGACCTCTTCCAAGACCAGGTTTTCGTTGAGGTAATCCTCAATTCCCTGGGTCAATTCAGGAATCTTGTCCGAGAAAAAATGATTGGCGCCGGGGATCGCCTTGCAGTCAATCGTGATCGCGCGCTGATTGGACAGCTTGAAGGCCAGCGCTTCGACACTGTCAAACGGCACAACGTCGTCGGCTTCGCCGTGCAGCATCAGGCCGGATACCGGGCACGGCGCCAGGAAGGTGAAATCATACATATTCGCCGGCGGCGCGATCGACAGGAAGCCGGTGATTTCGGGCCGGCGCATCAAAAGCTGCATGCCGATCCATGCGCCGAAGGAAAATCCGCCGATCCAGCATTGCGGCGAATCTGGATTGGCCGATTGCAGCCAATCGATCGCAGAGGCGGAATCGGACAGTTCGCCGATGCCTTCGTCATAGGCGCCTTGTGATCGGCCGACACCGCGGAAATTGAACCGCAACGCGGAAAACCCCCGCTGGGTAAAGGCGTGGTAGAGCTGATACACCACGCGATTATTCATCGTGCCGCCATATTGCGGATGCGGGTGCAATAGCAGCGCAATCGGCGCATTCGGGGTTTTACTGTGGTGGTATCGGCCTTCGAGGCGGCCATCGGGGCCGTTAAAGATTACTTCGGGCATGACGCTCCGTAACGGGGGCCAATCGGCCCCCTTGTATAAACTATCATTGGGTCGGCTAACATGTTGACTAACCCGGATGATTACTTAAATTCCAGTCCGGCATTTGCGCGATCCCGCAGAACGCAGACGATCCACGTTGCCGCTTCATTATTTTGAGCGCGCGGAATATAGCACAATCGGGGTCCATGAAATCAAGCATATCCGACACGGCCAGGACGAACATGACAGAAATTATATATTGCGACTATAATGCGACGACGCCCCCCCGGCCGGAAGTCGCCGAGGCGATGATGGAAGTACTCCGCGTCGCGGGCAATGCATCGGCGGTTCACGCGTCGGGCCGTGCGGCCCGCGCCCGCGTGGAAGACGCCCGCGCCAGCATTTCGGCCCTGATCGGCGCGGAACCAAGCCAGATAATCTTTACCGGCTCCGGGACCGAATCCAACAACCAGGCCCTCCGGGGATCGGGAAGAAAACGGATCATCGTGTCCGCGATCGAACATGAGGCCGTGCGCAGCGCGCGCGCCGATGCGGAAACCGTTCCTGTGAAAAATAATGGAATAATCAACCTGGGAGAGTTGGATCGGATGCTTGGTGCGTCCGAAGAACCCGCCCAGGTGGCTGTTATGCTGGCCAATAATGAAACCGGCGTGATCCAGCCGATCGCCGATGTATCCTCGATCGCTCATCGATACGGCGCGCTGGTGCATTGCGACGCGGTCCAGGCGGCCGGCAAAATACCGGTCGATGTCGCCGCGCTCGGCGCCGACAGCTATGCGCTGTCGTCCCATAAGTTCGCCGGCCCCCAGGGGGTCGGCGTTCTGGTCATGCGCACCCCGGACAGCATCGGGCGTTTCGTCCATGGCGGCGGGCAGGAACGTGGCCTCAGGGCTGGAACCGAAAATGTCGCCGGCATTGTCGGGCTAGGGGTCGCGGCCGCGCTGGCTGCCGAGGCCTTGCCGAAATACGCCAAGCTGGCTGACCTGCGCGATGATTTGGAGCGTCGTCTGCGTGACATTGCGCCCGATATGATTGTTTTCGGACAGGCCAGCGAGCGGCTGCCCAATACCAGCAAGATGACAATGCCCGGCGTGCCCAGCGATACGCAGGTCATGGCGATGGATCTGGCCGGTATCGCGATTTCGGCGGGCTCAGCCTGCGCCGCCGGCAAGGTGGAGCCGCCCTATGTCTTGAGCGCCATGGGCGTTCCGGACGACATTGCGATCACCGCGACCCGTGTCAGCCTGGGCTGGCGAACCCGGCCCGAGGATCTGGACGCCTTCGTGGCGACCTGGGAAAAACTGTATCGCCGCCTTGGCAAAAAAGCCGCCTGAGAACCATGCTCAAGGTTACTTTCGTTTTGCAGAATGGAGAACGCCGGGAATTCGATGTGACGGCGGGTGACACTCTGCTCGAGATTGCCTGGCGTCACGATCTCGATGTGGAAGGCGCGTGCGAGGGTTCCATGGCGTGCTCGACCTGCCACGTGATCGTCGACGAACAATGGTTCGACCGGTTGAGCCCGGCCGGCGAAGACGAAGAGGACATGCTCGATCTCGCCTGGGGCGTCGCCCCGACCTCGCGGCTTGGCTGTCAGATCGTGGTGACCGATGCGCTCGACGGTCTGATTGTCGCCCTGCCCCGGGAAACCAATAATCAGATGGATAGTTGAATCATGGCGATGTCGGACCGCTTTTTCGCCCGGCTTCGCGGCGTCTGCGGCGACGAATGGGCCGGCTACACCGAACACGCGTTTATCAAGCAGCTTGCCGCCGGGTCCTTGCCGGAAGAGTGTTTCCGGCACTATTTGATCCAGGATTATCTGTTTTTGATCCATTTCGCGCGAGCCTACGCGCTCGCCGCTTATAAATCGGACAATTTGGAGGATATTCGGGCCGCATCGCGGTCGGTGTCGGCCATCGTCGACACGGAAACTTCGCTGCATATCAATTATTGCAAGGGCTGGGGTTTGAGCGAGGATGATCTCATGTCCGCACCGGAATCCCGCGCCACCATGGCATATACAAGCTACGTGCTGGAAAAAGGCGCGTCCGGCGATCTGCTGGATTCGCATGTAGCGCTGGCGCCCTGCGTCGTGGGCTACGGAGAGATCTCTGCTGGTCTCAAAGCCGACCCGGAGACCGCCACGGAAAACAACCCCTACGCCGACTGGATCGGAATGTATGCGGGTGAGGATTATCAGGCCGTGGCGGGCGCCGAAATCGAGCTGCTTGACCGGTTGTCTCGGCGTCGCGGCGGCAACGAACGGTTCGACGATCTGGCGCGGACTTTTTCCCAGGCGACCCGTCTGGAAGCCGATTTCTGGCAAATGGGCCTGACACTGGCTGATTGAAGCCCTATATATCCAAAATGGACAGCATGGATTTTCAGAAGCCGCCGGGGGAAACCCGAATCGTGGTCGCGATGTCGGGCGGCGTCGACAGTTCCGTCACCGCCGCGCTGCTTGCCGAACAAGGCTATGATGTGGTCGGCATTACCTTGCAGCTTTATGACAGTGGGTCCGAGGTCCATCGGAAAGGCGCGTGCTGCGCCGGGCAGGATATCTATGATGCCCGCAACGTGGCCGATGCCATTGGCATCCCCCACTACGTGCTGAATTACGAGACGCTGTTTCGGGAAAGCGTGATCGATGCCTTTGCCGACAGCTATGTCGCGGGCGAAACGCCGATCCCGTGCGTTACCTGCAACCAGACCGTCAAATTCCGCGATCTACTGGCGAAAGCCCGTGATCTCGACGCCGACGCGCTGGCGACCGGGCATTACGTGCGCCGCATCGCGGGGCCGGATGGGCCGGAATTGCATCGCGGCGTGGATCCGGCCAAGGACCAGAGCTATTTTCTGTTCGCCACGACGCGGGACCAGATCGATTTCCTGCGCTTCCCGCTCGGCGGCATGTCCAAAGACATTGTTCGGGAGCATGCCGCGCGACTGTCTCTGCCGGTGGCGACAAAGCCCGACAGCCAGGATATCTGTTTCGTGCCAAACGGCGATTACGCCAGCATTGTCGCCAAGCTGCGTCCCGGTTCCATCGATCCGGGCGACATTGTCGACCGCGACGGCCGGGTGCTGGCGCACCATGACGGCATCATCAACTTCACCATCGGGCAACGACGCGGCATCGGCATCGGCGGCGCGGAAACGCCGCTTTATGTCTTGCGGATCGAGCCGGACACGCACCGCGTCGTGGTCGGGCCGCGCGCCGCCCTGGCCCGCGATGTCATCTCGCTCCATGACGTCAACTGGCTCGGCGGTGGAGAGTTGCCGACCGGAAAGATGGAGATCACCGCCAAAATGCGCTCAACCCAGCTTCCCGTGTCCGGCGTGGTCCAGACAGACTCCGACGGCGGAGCGGTCGTGGAACTGACCGAGCCGGAATTCGGTATCTCCCCGGGCCAGGCCTGCGTCCTCTATGACGGCGACAGGGTGCTGGGCGGCGGCTGGATCAACCGAGACCAAGCCGCCTGAGTGAAAACAAATTTCATTTCTGGCCGGCTGTTTTTCCAGCCGGCGGAGGTGCTATAGTCGGCCTGTCATCAAATAAAATAACAAGGAGGCCTTCGGTGGAACTGATCATCCGGCCATTGTCGCAAACGTTGGGCGCCGAGATCAGGGGGTTGGATATTTCCAAGCCCTTGGACGCCGAAACGGTCGCGACGGTCACCGGCCTGTGGCACGAACATATTGTGCTGTTGTTCCGCGATCAGGAACTCGATGAAGACAGCCAACTCGCTTTTGCCGCCCAGTTCGGCAAGCTCGGCGAGCGCGCCCGCCCGCCGGAACGCCGGCCCGAAGGCTCGGATTACAACGCTTCGATAATGCTGATATCCAACGTCCGTGAAAACGGCGTTCCGGTCGGGTCCCTGCCGGACGGTAAAATGTGGTTCCATCACGACATGTGCTATGTGGAGGCGCCCTTTAAGGGGACCATGCTGTATGGCATCGATATTCCGGCGCGGGGCGGCGACACCATGTTCACCAACATGTATGAGGCGTACGATAATTTATCGGCGGAAACCAAAAAGCTGATTGCCGGGCGCAAGGCGTTGCAGGTCTATGATTTCGGAACCGTCGGCAAGGTTGGGATCGAAGACGGCTATCAGCAGTTCAAGCATTATTTCCAGCCGGTTGCGATCACCCATCCGGTGACCAGGCGCAAGGCGCTGTATGTTAATCCGCTGATCACCGCGCGGATCGAGGACATGCCGCGTGACGAAAGCGATGCGCTGCTGAAGGAGCTTTTCTCATTCACCGAAAATTCCGAAATCATTTACAGCCACGCCTGGCAGCCGAATGATCTGGTGATGTGGGATAATTGGTGTTCATGTCATGCGCGGACCGATTTTCCCGAAACCGAACGTCGCCTGCTGAGACGTTGCACGATCCTTGGTCAACCGCTGTACGAGAATTAAGGGCCAACATAATGACGATGACAGTCACCCCCCTCAGCACTCACATCGGCGCGGAAATCTCGGGGTTCGACCTCGGCAAGCCCTTAACGCCGGAGAACAGCGCCATGCTCCGGCAAGCCTGGCTCGATCACATCGTGGTTCTGATACGGAACCAAAAGCTCGACCATGCGGGGCTGATACGGTTCGCCGGCTATTTCGGCGAGGTCTCGACCTTGGCCCGACCCAAGGAATATCGCACCGCGGGACAGAGGAATTTCGACGACAGGATCATGCTGATTTCCAACATCCGGGAGAACGGCGAACCGATCGGCGCGTTGCCCGACGGCGACATGATGTTTCATCACGACATGATGCATGCGGAAATTCCCGACAATGCAAGCGTCCTGCACGCAGTCGAAATTCCATCCCACGGCGGCAATACGCTGTTCGCCAGCGGCTACGCCGCGTACGACTCGCTACCCGACGATCTGCGCCAACCGCTTGATGGGCGAAGGGCGTTCCACCATTACAATTATGGCTCGACTCACAAGGGCGGCAAAAACGGTATCGAGGCGTTTTCGGAATCGACTCACCCGGTTTTCCGCACCCATGGCGAAACCGGACGCAAGGCGATCTATGTCAACCGCCTGATGACGGAAAGCATCGTCGACATGCCGCGGGACCAAAGCGACGACCTGCTCAATCGGATCTACGATCATGCGGAAAAGCCGGAGTTCGTCTATGAGCATGTCTGGAGACTGGGCGATGTACTGATCTGGGACAATCGATGTTCCATGCATGGCCGCCGCGATTTTCCCGAGAATGAACGCCGGCTGATGTGGCGTTGCACCATCAAGGGAACCGAACGCCCGGTATAGATTTAGGAACGGACCATGCCCAAGGTATTGACCGAAGCGCAAATCGAGGCTTTTCACCGGGACGGCGCGATCTCACCGATCCGGATACTGAGCGCCGACGCGGCGGTGGAATGTCTGCGCCGGTTCGATGAACTTGAAGCGTCGCTCGACGGCGAGGTGCAGTCGCGTTACCGGATCAAGGCCCATCTGCCGTTTCCCTGGCTGACCGAACTGATCCACCACCCGGTCCTGCTCGATGCGGTCGAGGATCTGGTGGGGCCGGATATCCTAATTTGGGGGTCGAGTTTTTTCACTAAACCGGCGCTCGACCCGCGTTTCGTTTCCTGGCATCAGGATTCAACCTATTACGGGCTTGAGCCACCGGAATCGATCACGGCGTGGTTGGCGTTCTCGCCCAGCACCGGCGAGGCGGGCTGCCTGAAATTCATCCCTGGGAGCCACAAAGGCCCGGCGATCCTGCCCCATACGGAAACCGACGACCCCAATAATATCCTGTCACGCGGACAGACGGTCGAGGATGTGGACGAGTCCATTGCCATCGAGATGCCACTCGAACCCGGCCAGATATCGATCCATCACAACAAAACAATTCACGGCTCGCTGCCCAATAATGCCGATACGCCGAGAATCGGATTCGCGATTCACATTGCCACGCCCGACATGCGCCAGATCCAGTTCGAGAACGCGACGGCATCTCTAGCGCGGGGTGAAGACACATACGGCCACTGGCTGCCGGACCCGGTCGCCAAACACGATTTGGACGCCGATTGTCTTGAAGAACTCGATATTTGTTGGCAACGTTATCGTAAAGCGATGACTTCGCAGGCCGAGAAATCCAATTAACCCAAACTAAAATCGGAACGAAAATTTGGATCTTGGAATTGCAGGACGGAATGCGCTGGTCACCGGCGGCAGTCTGGGTATCGGCCGCGCGGTGGCGGCGGAACTGGCCGCCAACGGCGTGAATGTGGCGATAACGGCGCGCGATCCGGGCCGCCTGTCGAACGCGGCGCTGGAGCTTGTCAGCAACACGGGCGGGCGGGTCGTTGCGGTTCCCGGCGACATGTCCAAGCCGGAAGATAT
Organism: Pseudomonadota bacterium; assembly: GCA_036339495.1. GTDB lineage: Bacteria > Pseudomonadota > Alphaproteobacteria > MPNO01 > MPNO01 > CALGIA01. The sequence continues at coordinate 18,632 of JAYZAW010000128.1, forward strand.
TTCCCGTGTGATTGACGAAACCCGCGCCGCCCTCGGCGATATCGATATCCTGGTCAACAATGCGGGATCGTCGCCGGCGGGCCGGCTTCAGGACCTTGATGATGAGACCTGGTATGCGGCGTTCGAGCTCAAATTCATGGGCTATATGCGTTGCGCCCGCGCCGTGACGCCGGATATGCGGGCCCGCAAATGGGGCCGTATCGTCAACATCATCGGCGGCGGCGGGCCGAACCCCAATGCGGGATATATCCTCGGCGGATCGTTCAATGCGGCGTTGCTGAATTTCACCCGGTCGCTGGCCAAGGATTGCGCGCCCGACAATGTGCTGGTCAATGGCGTCAATCCGGGCCCGACCAACACCCCGCGCTGGCAATCCCTAGTCGAACAGAATGCAAAAATCACCGGCAAGACGGAAGCCGAAGTGTCGGCGCAGTCGATGGCAAATGTCCCGCTGGGGCGCGCCGCCGAGCCGGAGGAAATGGCCGATGCGGTGGTGTTTCTATGTTCCGAACGTGCGAGCCACATGGCCGGCGCGCTTTTAAATGTCGATGGCGCGGCCAGCGGCGGGCTCTAGCGTGAGGGCTCAAGCGTTGATATAACTCGCGCCCAGATTTACGGCCCGAGTTGTTGAAAGGATCCCGCGCATGCCCATGCTCGAAGTCAATGGACAGGAGCTTTACTACGTCAAGGAAGGCGTCGGTCCCAATATCGTGTTCATCCACAGCATGGGCGCGGATTTCACCATGTGGCGCGACCAGTTCGCCGCCTTCGAAAAGCAATATTGCTGCATCGCATTCGATCTTCGCGGACATGGCGGGTCATCCTATACGGGTGCGTTCTCGGTCGGAGATCTCGCCCAGGACATGAAGACGGGACTCGATGAAATCGGCATAGCGGATACCCACATCGTCGCGATTGCCATGGGCGGGCCGGTCGCATTGAGCTTCGCCGCACAATGGCCCGACATGGTGCAGTCGCTGGTGATCGCCAATAGTTTCGTCGACATGCGCGACTCGGCGATGGGACGTATCGACGCCACCCAAAAACGCCTTGAAACAATGTCGATGTTCGAATTCGGCAAGGAATACGCCCTGACCCGGCTGATGCCCGATACGCCGCAGGATCTTTATACAGAACTGGCCGAAGCGATCGCCGAGGTCGAACCGGAAGCTTATATCGATACGTTGCGCGCGATATTTGAGACCGAATTCACTGCGGAATTATCGAAAGTCGACGTCCCGACGTTGGTTCTGTTCGGCGACGAAGACACCGTGACCCCGGAGCATCATTCGCTGATGATCCGCGACGGCATCAACGGCGCGGTCATGGAGGTCATTTCAGGGGCGGGGCATCTGTCAAATCTCGACAAGCCCGACCAATTCAACGCCGCGATCGCGAAATTCATCGAATCCCTCGAAGACTGACGCGCGACAGCTTTATTCGGCAGCGGCGGCCCGCTTGCCGGAACCGTTCTGCTGATCCCGCTCCGACTTCAGGGCTTCCGCGACCAGGAATGCGAGTTCCAGAGACTGGCTGGCGTTCAGGCGCGGATCGCAATGGGTATGATAGCGGTCGGCAAGGTTTTCCTCGGTCACTTCATGCGCGCCGCCGATGCATTCGGTGACATTCTGACCGGTCAATTCCACATGGATGCCGCCCGCATGGGTGCCCTCCGCCTTGTGAACGGCGAAGAAACCGCTGACTTCTTTCAGCACCGCATCGAAGGGCCGCGTCTTGTATCCATTGCCGGCCTTGATGGTATTGCCGTGCATCGGATCGCAGCACCACACGACTTTATGGCCTTCCCGTTCGATCGCCTGCACCAGAGTTGGAAGTTTCTCCGCGACCTGATCGGCGCCCATGCGGGAAATCACCGTCACGCGGCCGGGGATATTGTCCGGGTTCAGGATATCGATCAGCCGCAGCAGATCGTCGGCCGGCAACGTCGGTCCGGCCTTGACGCCCAGCGGGTTGCCGATGCCGCGCATGAACTCGATATGGGCTCCATCCGCCTGCCGGGTCCGGTCGCCGGCCCACAGCATATGAGCCGAGGTGTCGTACCAGTCGCCGGTGGTTGAATCGACCCGGGTCATGGCCTGCTCGTAGCCCAGCAGCAGCGCTTCATGGGAGGTGTAGAAATCAGTCTCGCGGATTTGCGGCGTGTTTTCCGATGTCAGCCCGCAGGCCGACATGAAGCCCAATGTTTCATCGATGCGGTCGGCCAGATCCGCGTATTTCTCGGCCGGCGTGCCGCTGGCGACAAAATCCAGATTCCAGCGGTGCATCTGATGGAGATCGGCGTATCCGCCCTGGGCGAATGCGCGCAGCAGGTTCAACGTGGCCGCCGACTGGTTATAGACCTGCACCATGCGCTCGGGATCGGGCGCGCGCTCGGTAGCGCTGAACCCCATCCCGTTGATCATGTCGCCGCGATAGCTCGGCAGTTCGACGCCGCCGATGGTTTCCGTGTCCGATGAACGCGGCTTGGCGAACTGGCCGGCCAGCCGCCCGACCTTGACCACCGGCCGGCCGCCGCCGAAAGTCAGCACCACCGCCATCTGCAGCAGAACCCGGAAGGTATCGCGGATGTTGTCAGGGTGAAATTCGGCGAAGCTTTCCGCGCAATCGCCGCCTTGCAGCAAAAACGCCTTGCCCTCGGCCACGTCGGCCAACTGGGTGGACAAACGCCGCGCCTCGCCGGCGAAGACCAGCGGCGGATAGCCGGACAACCGGCCCTCGGCGTTCTCCAGGGCCTTGGAATCCGGATATACCGGCGTCTGTAAAATCGGCTTGTTGCGCCAGCCGTCCGGCGACCATTTGGCGGCCATCGTCCGACACTCCTCGAATCATCAAAAACGAAGGCGCATATACGCCCTATGACCGTATTTTGCCAGCGAAACCTTCCCCAGGCAAATACGTCAAGTTCGATTTATTCCGCCGCCTGGGCTTCTGGTTCCGCGACCTTGGTGCGCATGGTCACGAATTCCTCGGCCGCCGTGGGGTGAATACCCACAGTGGAGTCGAACTGGGCCTTTGTGGCGTTGCATTTGAGCGCGATGCCTAGCCCCTGGACCAGCTCGCCCGCATCCGGCCCGACCATATGACAGCCCAGCACCCGGTCCGATGCACGCTCCACGATCAGTTTCATCATGGTGCGTTCCTGAGAAGCGGTCAGGGTATGTTTCAGCGGCCGGAAGGCTTCCCGGTAGATATCGACTGCGCCGTGGCGCTTGCGGGCTTCTTCTTCGGTCAACCCGACCGTGCCGATATTTGGGTTTGAAAACACCGCTGTCGGGATATCGGCGTAATCCATCACCTGGTTTTCGCCCTTATAGAGATTGGCGGCCAGCACCATGGCCTCGGCGATGGCCACGGGGGTAAGCTGCACACGGTCGGTAACATCGCCCAGCGCATAGATATTGTCGACGCTGGTCTGAAAATAGTCATCGATCACGATCGCGACGTTGCCGCGCATCTCGACGCCGAGTTCCTCCAGTCCGATACCGCTCGAATTTGGCGCTCGGCCGGTGGCGTAGAGCACCGCATCGGCATCGATTATGCCCCCGCCCTTGAGGTTCACGGTCAGCGCGTCGCCGGTTTTGTCGATGCTGGCGACATCGGTTTCGAACCTGAGATCGATGTTTTTCTTGGTCATTTCGTCGGCCAGCGTGGTGCGGACATCCAGATCGAAACCCCGTAAAAACAATTCGCCGCGGTAAAGCTGCGTCACCTGGGCGCCGAAACCATGCAGAATCGACGCCAGCTCGACGGCGATATAGCCGCCCCCGACGATCACGACCCGTTGCGGCATATCGGGCAGAACAAAGAATTCATTCGATGTAATCGCATGTTCGCTGCCCGGGAATTCCGGCACCACGGGCCAGCCCCCCGTTGCCACCAAAATCCGCTCGGCGGTAACCATTTCTCCACCGACCTCAATGGTATGGGCATCCGCAAGCCGCGCGCGCGCCTCGAAAATTTTGACGTTGTTGTTATCCAGAATATTTCGGTAGATGCCGTTGAGCCGCGCGATTTCCTTGTCCTTGTTGGCCATCAATGTGGGCCAGTCAAATTGCCGCTCGCCGACAGTCCATCCGAACCCCGCGGAGTCCTTGAAATCTTCCGCATAATGGGCGGCATAGGAAAACAGCTTTTTCGGAATGCAGCCGACATTGACGCATGTGCCGCCGAGATAGAGTTCCTCGGCGACCGCAACCCGCGCGCCGTGGGACGCCGACATGCGCGACGCGCGCACGCCGCCCGATCCCGCGCCGATGGTGAACAAATCAAAATCGTAAGTCGTCATGGGGCCTCCCGAGCCTCTATTGAATTCATGAATTCCATTGTACGTGCCCGCGCCTCAATCATCCACACCGCCGAGCAATGCATATTTCACTTCGACGTAATCATCGATGCCGTATTTCGACCCTTCGCGCCCGCTACCGGATTCCTTGACCCCGCCGAACGGCGCGACCTCGGTTGAAATGAGCCCTTCATTGATGCCGACGATGCCGTATTCGAGCCCTTCCATGACGCGCCAGATACGGCCCATGTCGCGGCTGTAGAAATAGGACGCCAAGCCGAACTCCGTATCATTGGCCATCTGAATGGCCTGCGCCTCGGTCTCGAACCGATAGAGTGGGGCGAGCGGCCCGAAGGTTTCTTCCTTGGTGACGATCATGTCGGTGGTCATGTCGGTCAGCACGGTGGGCTCGAAGAACGTTCCGCCGAGCGCATGGCGTCCGCCGCCCGAAAGCACTTTTGCGCCTTTGGAAACGGCGTCCGCGATATGTTCCTCGATTTTTACGACCGCCGCTTCGTCGATCAGGGGGCCCTGATGGGTGACGGCTTCCAGGCCATTGCCGACTTCGAATTTTTCGACCGCCAGTTTGAGTTTTTGCGCAAATTCGTCATAGACCCCGTCCTGCACCAGCAAACGGTTGGCGCAGACACATGTCTGGCCGGTATTGCGGAATTTGGACCCGAGCGCGCCTTCAACCGCCGCGTCGATATCCGCGTCGTCGAAAACGATGAACGGCGCATTGCCGCCCAGCTCCATGGAGGTTTTCTTCACGGTGGCGGCGCATTGTTCCATCAGCATCTTGCCGATCTCGGTCGATCCCGTGAAGGTCAGCTTGCGGATGATCGGGTTCGATGTCATCTCGCCGCCGATGGCGGACGCCGAACCGGTAACCACGTTGAAAACGCCCTTGGGAATCCCCGCCCGTTCGCCCAGTTCCGCCAGGGCCAGCGCCGAATAGGGCGTCGCGGTCGCCGGCTTGCACACCATGGCGCACCCAGCGGCCAAAGCGGGCCCCGCCTTGCGGGTCACCATGGCGGCGGGGAAATTCCACGGCGTGATCGCGGCGACCACGCCGACCGGTTCCTTGGTCACGATGATCCGCTTGCCCGGCGAATGGGTCGGGATGGTATCGCCATAGATCCGTTTGCCTTCTTCGGCGAACCACTCGATGAAGGACGCGGCATAGACTACCTCGTCCCGGGCCTCGTCCAGCGGCTTGCCTTGTTCGGCGGTCATCAAAATTGCCAGATCGTCCTGATGTTCGATCATCAGATCGAACCAGCCGCGCAGAATGGCGGCCCGGTCCTTGGCGGTGCGCGCGCGCCATGCCGGGTAGGCGTCGTTCGCGGCGTTGATCGCGCGGCGGGTTTCTTCCGCGCCCATCCTGGGGATCACGCCCAGCTTTTCGCCGGTTGCCGGGTTGGTAACGTCAATGGTGGCGTTTGATCCCGCGCCGACCCATTCGCCGTCGATGAAACATTGCTCACGGAACAGCCCTTCATCCGTGAGTTTCAGATTGCCGTTTGGCATGACGAAACTCCTTGAAGCGGTGATGAGGTTGTGACCTTGACTGATGTGCTGAATTTTCGTCCAAAAGGGAATCCGGCAACATATACGTCCTGAAGCAGTTCCGGACTTGCATTGCTTAGCGAAAATACCGTTGAAGGACGGAAGTTACCTTTGAGGAGTGCAAGGTCATTCCTTGGGTCAAAGGTATGGATTTAATTTTATTAATGATTGATGGTTTTCGGGGTTTGTTTCTCCAAAAATAATAAAATAAACATAATAAAACTAAGGATATAAAAATATTCGGGATCATCTTTCACAACCCCTCTCAGCACTTCCAAGAAGCACGGCAATCGTAAGGCAGATGGTGGCGGTCAGGTTTCTCATCCGGGAATTATGGCAGAGAATGTATGGGATGAGTAGAGAGAATGGGGTGTGGGTGGAGTTCGACTCAACACCCTTTGTATTTCTTACGGACAGGGAAACATCTTGTTCGTAACCAAAATTACTGCCGGTGCAGCAGACATTTTTAACAACCATTTATTAGCGACCACCTCTTTGAGAAACCGTTCCCGAATCTTTGCGTCTTCAAGAGGAAATTGATCTTTACCGATTGTGTAGGTGCGAGAACCTTTGTCTATTATGCGG
>JAYZAW010000129.1:0-3206 GCA_036339495.1 Pseudomonadota bacterium
AGGTCGCGTCGCGCGGCATGGCGATCGACATGGATCACCCACTCGCGGGCAGCGGCAAGGTCACGCTGGCGGCAAACCCCGCCAAGCTCAGCGAGACCCCCCTCGCCTACCGCCGCGCCCCGCCGACCCTGGGCCAGCACACGGATGAAGTTCTGGCCGAGATGCTCGATATGACCGAAGGAGAACTGAAGAATTTGCGCATGGACGGCACAATTGAGTAATTGGGGAGACATTTCTAAATTATTTGGTATTTTTTCTACAAATGTAAATCATAGTTTTCACAACGGGAAGAAATAACTAGAACCAAACACGATATTAGTATAAATTATTAAACCTTAACGATGGCATATGTCATCGGCAGGCAGAGTTCACGCCCGGTATCATAACGACCACCGCCCGCGGAGCGCCGCCGGGCGTTTTTTAATTTTAAGGAGAGATGCGCAATGTTGGATTCCGACGATTTTTACCTCACCGCCTCCGTCGGCTCCCAATATGGCGGCAGCCGACTGCACGACGTGGTCCGCACCCCTTCATTCCAAACAATTCCCTTCGCCGGGCTGACCGGCTAAACTCCCCGGGGCGGACACAGAGGGGGAGTTGCGCCATGCGGGCGAACAATATCAAGAATGTATGGTCGGAAGGCCGTGTCGCGACAAACATCTTCCTGGGCCTGCCGGATTCATTCGCCGCCGAAATCATCGCCAGCCAAGGCTGGGATGGGGTGACCATCGACATGCAGCACGGCGTGGTCGACTATCAGGTCGGCGTGACCATGCTGCAGGCGATTTCCCGTTTCGAGGCCACGCCCATGGTGCGGGTGCCGTGGAACGAGCCCTCGATCATCATGAAGGTGCTAGACGCCGGCGCATACGGCGTGATCTGCCCGATGATCAACAACCGCGAGGAAGCCGAGCGCTTCGTCGGCGCCTGCCGCTATGCGCCGGAAGGGTACCGCTCGACCGGTCCGGTGCGCGCCGCGTTCTATGCCGGAACCGATTATCACCAGCACGCCGCCGACACCATACTGACCTTCGCCATGATCGAAACCCGGGACGGCGTCGACAATGTAGATGAGATTTTCACCACCCCGGGGCTCGACGCGGTCTATATCGGCCCGTCGGATCTTTCGGTCTCGCTCGGCGGGTCGCCCGGCGGCGACCAGCGCACGCCCGAGGTGATGGAGGCGATCGAGACCATATTGGCCGGTGCCAAGCGCCACGGCATCAAGGCCGCAATCCATTCCATGGCGTCCGAATATGCCAATGAGATGATCGAAAAGGGCTTCGATCTGGTCACCCTGTCGAACGAATACCGTCACATGGCGACCCAGGCCGCCAAGGTGCTGGGCGAGGTCAACAACTAATACCAAGGAGCGTTAATTCCGGCCGATACTGCATGCTTCGAGACGTCGGCTTTGCCGGCTCCTCAGAATGAGGACTATTATTATATCAACAAGTTAACCTCATCCTGAGGAGGCCGGAAGGGCCGTCTCGAAGGACGCTGCCATGAGTCCCGATCAGCACTCGTTGGTATAACCGAAATTCCGTAATAGATCGGGACCGGTCTGCGCTCTAGACCCGACCCGGAACATGGCTATGATGTCGCCTTTCCGCTGGCTTAATATGTGATTCAAGGGAGATGAAGTGTGACCGGTAGCGAAATCAAGCGCGAGGTGGCCGCGTTCGGCGACATGCGGAACTGGCTCGACGCGTTGCGCCGCGAAGGCGAATTGACGGAAATCGATCACGAGGTCGATTGGGACGTGGAGCTCGGCACCATCGTCCGCATGTCCCAGGGCACCGGCAACGCGCCCGCTTTGCTGTTCAACAATATCAAGGATTATAACGGCCCGGACGCACTTGGCAGCCAGGTCTTCTGCGGCGGTAATGCGAGCTATTCCCGGCTCGCCATGATGTTCGGCCTGCCGCGCGACACGCATCCCCGTGAGCTGGTCAAAATCTGTAAAACCATCTTTACCGAACGCGTCGCGCCGGTCACCGTCAAGGACGGACCGGTCAAACAGAACGTGATCACCGGCGACGATGTGGATTTGCTGAAATTTCCGGTGCCGAAATGGAACCGCAATGACGGCGGGCGCTATGTGCTGACCTATGCCGGCTGCGTGACCAAGGATCCCGATACGGGCATTCATAACGTGGGCGTCTATCGCGGCATGGTCGCGGGCCCGGCCAGCATCCCGATTTTGATGTGGCGCGCTCAGCACTGGGGCGGTCATTTCCAGAAATGGACCGAACGCGGCGAGGACATGCCGGTGGCCTATGTGCTGGGCTGGGAACCCACGATCGGGTTTACCGGTGGATCGCCGGTGCCGCGCGGCATATCCGAATATGACGTCATGGGCGCAATCCGGGGCGCGCCGGTCGAGCTGATCGATTGCGAAACCGTGCCGCTGCAGGTGCCGGCCACCGCCGAAATGGTGATCGAAGGCTATATCTCGGCCGACCCCAAAACGTTCGTCGAGGAAGGGCCCTACGCTGAATTCACCGGCTATTACGCCACCGACGCGTCGCCGAAACACAACACCAGGGTCACCGCGATCACCCATCGCGACAAGCCGATATTCCGCGGCACCATCGAAGGCGCGGTGCCGGGGTCGTTTGCCGAGAACGCCATCATGAGCTCGGTGCAACGCTCGGCTGTGGCGTGGAACGCGCTGGATTCCGCCGGCGTGCCGGGCATCACCGATGTATGGGGCGCGCCGATCCACGCCGGGGTCAATGTCAACATCCAGATGCAGCAAAGCTACCGCGGCCAGGCCAAGCAGGCGGCGGCCGCCTTGTGGGGCAACTCGGCGTCCCATGTGCGCTACAAGCACGTCACCGTGGTCGATGACGATATCGACATCCATGACTACGCCGCCATCGATTGGGCGATCGCCTACCGGGTCAATGCGGGCGAGGACGACATCATCATCTATCCGGCCAATTGGGGCGCCGGGCTCGACCCCAGCACGCGCAAGCGCGACGCCAACATCCATCTGTTCGGCACCGGCAAATGGAACCGCGTGCTGATCGACGCGACCAAAAACCTGGATTACGAGCCCGACCAACACGGCAACCGCTTCCCGCCCACCGTTCACCCCAGCGAAGAAGACATCGCCCAGGTGCAATCCATCCTGGATGAAATCATCGTGCGGTCGAACAGGTAGTCGTGCGTTCGAGGCATAAAACTTCTCCTCCCCCCAT
>JAYZAW010000130.1:0-6960 GCA_036339495.1 Pseudomonadota bacterium
ATCGCACCGACCCTCTCCCCTTCCCGGCCACCCAATGAGAATAATCCAGTGGGTGGCCGGGAAGGGGAGAGGGCCGGTGCCGCGATACTTTAAAGAGCCTGAACGATCTCTTCGGTCATTTTTTTGGCGTCGGCGAACAGCATCATGGTGTTGTCGGCGTAGAACAGGCTGTTATCGACGCCGGCGTATCCGGGCGAAAGCGACCGTTTGATGAACAGCACCGTGGTGGATTTTTCCACATCGAGGATCGGCATGCCGTAGATCGGGCTTTGCGGGTCGGTCTTGGCCGCCGGGTTGGTGACGTCATTGGCGCCGATTACATAGGTAACGTCGGCGGTGGCGAATTCGTTGTTGATCTCGTCGAGCTCGAACACTTCGTCATAGGGCACGTTGGCCTCGGCGAGCAGAACGTTCATGTGGCCCGGCATGCGGCCGGCCACCGGATGAACGGCGTATTTGACCTCAATCCCTTCTGCCTTGAGCTTGTCGCCCATTTCGCGCAGGGCGTGCTGGGCCTGGGCGACCGCCATGCCGTAACCGGGCACCACAATGATCTTGGAGGCGTTGCGCATGATGAAGGCGGCGTCTTCGGCCGAGCCGGATTTGACCGGCTTGTCGGCTGAACTGGTCGCCGAGGTTGCACCGTTTTCTGCCCCAAAACCGCCCATGATCACGCTGATAAACGACCGGTTCATGCCCTTGCACATGACATAGGACAGGATCGCGCCGGACGACCCGACCAGCGCGCCGGTGATAATCAGCAGGGTATTGCTCAGGGTAAAGCCGATGCCGCAGGCGGCCCAGCCGGAATAGGAATTCAGCATGGATATCACCACCGGCATGTCCGCGCCGCCGATCGGAAGAATAATCATGAAACCGAATATCAGAGACAGGATCACGATCAGCCAGAAGGCTTCGGTGGAATTGGTCATCACCATCCAGGCGGCAAGCGCGATAATCGCCAGACCCATCGCGCCATTCAGCAGATGCTGCCCGGGAAAAACCAGCGGTGAGCCGGACACCAGCCCCTGAAGCTTGGCAAAGGCGACGATCGATCCGGTAAAGGTGACCGCGCCGATCGCCGTGCCGATTGCCAGCTCGATCAGGCTGGTGGTGTGGATTTTGCCGGCCGATCCGATGCCGTAGGCTTCGGGCGCGAAAAATGTCGCGGTGGCGACGGCGACGGCGGCGAGCCCGACCAGGCTGTGGAACGCGGCCACCAGCTGGGGCAGGGCGGTCATTTCTATTTTGAGCGCAATGGCGGTGCCGATGGCGCCGCCGATCACGATGCCGGCGGCGATCATTTCAAACGACACGACCCCCGGATTGGCCAGCGTCGTTCCAATGGCAATCACCATGCCGGCAATGCCGATTCCGTTGCCGCGCCGCGCCGTTTCGGGGGAAGACAGGCCGCGCAGCGCCATGATGAAGCAGACGGCGGCTATCAGGTACAAAAGACCCGTTAGATCGGACGACACCTGGGTTCGCTCCTGTCGATTATTGTTTTTTGCGGTACATCTGCAGCATGCGCTGGCTGACGATAAATCCGCCGAAGATATTGATGGAGGCCAGCGTCACCGCCAGGAAGCCCATAACCTTGGAAAAATTCATATCCAACGGCCCGGCCGCAATCAGCGCGCCGACGATAATCACCGATGAAATGGCGTTGGTCACGCTCATCAGCGGCGAATGCAGCGCGGGCGTGACGCTCCACACCACATAATAGCCGACGAAAATCGCCAGCACGAACACGGTAAACAGAAAGATGAACGGCTCATGGACCGCTTCGGCGCCATTGGCAACGGCCACGATCAACTTTTCCGGGTTCATTGCCGCGCCTCATTGCCGAGGCCCGCGCCGTTCGACTGATTTGGCAGGTCACCAACCGTGGGCTTCGCCGCGTCGGCCGCGCCGTTTGCCGATGCGGCCCCGTTACCGTTTGATTTCAGTGAGGGATGAACAATCTCGCCGTCGCGGGTTACCAGGCTGCCCGTTATGATTTCGTCCTCCCAGTCGATTTTGATTGACTGGGTCTCGCGATCGATCAGCAGCGTGACGAAATTCAGCAGATTTTTGGCGTACATTGCGCTGGCGTCCTCGGCCAGGCGGCTCGCCACGTTGGCGTAGCCGACGATGTGGACGCCGTGCTTGGTCACCACCTTGCCATATTCGCTGATCGGGCAATTGCCGCCCTGCTCGACCGCCAGATCTACGATGACCGATCCTGGCCGCATGGTCTTGACCATGTCTTCCGAAATCAGGACCGGCGCCGGTTTTCCCGGGATCAGGGCGGTGCAAATGGCGATGTCCTGCTTTTTCATCGCCTCGCGCAGGGCTTCTTCCTGTTTGCGGCGGTATTCCTCGCCCATTTCCTTTGCGTAGCCGCCGGCGGTCTCCGCGCTTTCCGCGGCGCCGCTGTCGACTTCCAGGAATTTCGCGCCGAGACTTTCGACCTGTTCCTTCACGGCGGGGCGAACGTCATAACCGGTGACCACCGCGCCGAGCCGGCGCGCGGTCGCGATTGCCTGCAGCCCGGCGACCCCCGCGCCCAGCACGATCACCCGCGCCGGTCGAATGGTTCCCGCCGCCGTCATCATCATGGGCAGCGCTCGTCCGAGTTCATGGGCGCCGTCGAGAACCGCCTTATAGCCCGCAATGTTGGATTGAGACGACAGCACGTCCATGGCCTGCGCGCGGGTGATGCGCGGCACCAGCTCCATGGCGAAGGCGGTGACGCCGGCTTTTTCATAGGCCGCGATCTGGTCCCGATGTTGCAGCGCGCTCAGATGCCCGATCAGGATCGCGCCTTTTTTCATCAGCTTGATTTCATCGGGTCCGTCTTCGCTCGCGCAGATCGGACGTTGGACCTTGAGCACGATATCCGCATCGCCCAGCGCCGCCGCCGCATCGCCGGCGATCGCCGCGCCCGCGTCGGCGAATTCGGCGTCGGGGATCGAGGCGCCGTCGCCCGCGCCGGTTTCCACCGTCACGTCGAAGCCGAGGCTCACATAATTTTTGACTGTATCCGGAGATACCGCAACACGGCGCTCATGCTCCCGCCGTTCCTTCGGTATGGCAATCTTCATAACGTCGCCGGTTTCCCGATCCTTGTGTGTAAAGCTAACCTATAAATTGGCAAGACCATGCTCTTTCGCAAGGGTTTTGCCAAGTCAATTACAAATCATTTCTGTAACAAATTTTCGTGGTCGGTTACGAACGCAGATATATAAGGTGATCAAGAGCATATAACCCCCCAAATGAGCTTAAATTCCATTAACACAATCAAAAATGATGGCTCGGTTGAACATTTTTGTGCTGAACCGGTTAGTCACGCGCATGCCCAGCGGCAAAAATACGGCGGTCGGAATCAGTGCCAGCAATCCTTCGTAAAAACGCGCTTGATCCATCAGCCCGACGCCCGACACTCCGAGCACATGGCCGGCCGAGATGGCCAGGAACATGACCGCCACGCCAAACACATAGACCTTGCTTTCAAGCTTGAAGGAATGAATCCAGGTCGCGATCACCGGGCCGGACATGCCGGTCGCACCCTGAGAAATTCCGGCGCACACCGCAAGAATAGGAGACCCAATTCGCGCCACCCTGCCTTCAAGCCGGAAATCGGGGTTGATCGCCATATTAATCAGATAGAGCCCGACCCAGCCCGACAGCATGTAGATCAGCGCGCGGTCGTCCAGCGTGGCCAGAACATAGGTGCCCAAAAGCGTACCCACGAACGCCATGGCCAGCATGAACGGCAAGCCGGGAATCGCGGTAACAAGTTTGCGGTAGGACCAGACCAGCCAGATATTGCTGGCCGCCACCGGGATGGTCATCACCACGATGGCGTGTTCAACGCCCAGAAATCCCGCCATGATGGGGATCGCGATCAACGGCAAGCCAATGCCGGTCGCGCCCTTAGAAAACGCGCCCAGGCCGATGGCCACGAACACGACGAAAAATGATTCCAAGCTCATGCCGGCTTATACCGGCTATGACCGGCCGCGTCGTGAAATTATTCGCCTAATCGGCGGCGGCGATGGCCTCGACTTCCAACAGCAGTTCGGGCCGCGCCAGACGGCTGATTTAGAGCAATGTGCTGGCCGGGACGATGTCGCCGAAATGCCTTTTCTGGGTCTCTCGCCAGACATCGGCGTCTTCCGGATTGATCAGGAACACAGTCACCTTTACCAGATTACTGAAATCGAGCCCGCACTGTTCGAGCACCGTTCCGATGTTCCGGTATACCAGTTCCGACTGTTCGACGATATCTTTGCCGACCCGGCCGTCGGGGGCGGTGCCGGTCTGGCCCGCCAAGTGAAACAGCCGCGCATTGGGACCGATTTCGCCGACATGGCTGAACCGTCCGCCCGGAGACCGAACGCCGTCGACATCGTATCTCTTGACCACGATAATTCCCCTTGCCAATGATTGTGAAAGGCTGAGTGTAGCCTGTTTTAGGTTTTAGACCAGCGCGGAGAGCAAGTCCGGGGCGGTTTCCCAGACCCGGTCGGCGGGCGCAAGGCGGGGCAGCGCGACGATAGGGATCGCCGGCAGGAAGCGCGCCAGGGTGGCGGCGGTTTCATCGAGCGCCACGGGCGCGTCGGAGGATTGGCTGATAATCACCGACACCGGTGGAATGCCATGCGCGTTCATGGTCTCCCACGCGGTCAGCCCGTGGCTCAGCGCGCCGAGGTAGCTTCCGACCACGAGGATCGGTTTTACATCGAGCGCGCCGATCCAGTCCGCAACGGTATCGCCGCCGGTCAGGGGAACCAGAACGCCGCCCACTCCCTCGATCAAAGCTGTTTCATTTTTCGCCGCCGCTTCGATGATCCGGTCGCGGCAGAAATCGCACAAGGCGGCGAAATCGATGGCCCGGTCTTCGCGCGAAGCCGCCATGTCGGGTGACAGCGGTGCGGCGAATCGCCACGGGGTGATGCGCGCGACTGCTTCGGGCGTCGCATCTTTACCCAGCGCCGATAGGATGATGCCTGAATCCGAAGTCTGGGCGTCCACATCTTCGTAGCCGCTCAAGACCGGCTTCAAGGCGCGCACGCCGCGCCCGGCCTTGCGCAATTGGTGGGTGAGCGCTGCCGTGACAAGTGTTTTCCCGGTCCCGGTGCCCGACGAGGTGACGAAATACGCGGTCACGAACCCAGTTCCAGCTTGGCCACCGCAGCGGCCAGTCCGGCGATTTCTTCCTCGGTATGGTCGGCGGTGAATGTAAACCGGAGCCGCGCCGTGGCCTCCGGCACCGTTGGCGGACGAATGGCGGTGACAAGATAGCCCTGGTCTTCCAAGGCGGCGGAGGCTGCGACGGCCGCATCCGGCGCGCCGACCAGCAGGGGAACGATCGGGCTTTGGGCCGTCGCCAGACCCAGACGTTCGGTGAATTGGCGGGCGTGGACTAGGGGACGCCCGGTTCGGTCGGGTTCCGCCGCCATCACCCGGAGCGCGGCGATCGCGCCCGCAATGACCGATGGCGGAAGACCGGTCGAATAAATCAGGCTGCGGGCGCGGCTGCGCATCAGATCGATCACCGGCCGCGATGCGCATATGAAACCACCATAGCCGCCAAGCGCCTTGGAAAGCGTTCCCATGTGGAGATCGACGGAGGGTTGCGGGTCGAATTCGAATTCGGATCCGCGGCCGCCGCCCAGCACGCCGGCGCCATGGGCGTCGTCGACCATGAGCCAGGCGTCAAATTCCTCCGCGAGGGATGACAAAGCGTCCAACGGCGCGCGGTCGCCATCCATGGAAAACACGCCTTCGGAGATGATCATGCAGCACGGATGACCGGCCCGGCCGGCGCGCAGAATACGCAAACAGTCTTGCGGATTGTTATGGGCGAAAATTCGAATCTCCGCCCGGCTGAGCCTCGCGCCGGCGTGGATCGAGGCGTGGCAGAGCTCATCCATCACGATCAGATCTTCCGGCCCGACGAAACACGGCGCGGCCCCGGCATTGGCCAGATAGCCGGATCCGAGCACAAGCGCGGCGTCCGTTCCCTTGAGCTCCGCCAGAGCGGCCTCAAGCGTTTCATAAAGCGGATGATTGCCGGTCACCAGGCGGGAGGCGCCCGACCCCGCGCCATATTCCTCGATCGCCGCCGTGGCGGCCCGCGTGACCACCGGATGGTGCGTTAGATTGAGGTAATCATTGCAGCAGAACGAGACCAGAATTTTTTCGTCGCGTTCCGCCCGCACCCCGTCGAGGCGGTGGGTTTGCGCCGGCACGCGCAACAGGCCTTCCTCCGAAAGCCGGTCGAGCTTGGTTTGCGCGAATTCATCAAGTGTCGACATGGTTTGTCCGATCCCGGCAAGGCTATTGAAGCTATTCGCCTTGCGCAATCCAATTGCGCTTGCCCCCAGCGCGCGCAAGCCTAGAATGACGCCATGCCCGATACTGCAATGCCCGATACAAATATGAAACTTGGGGACATCCGCCACGACTGGACCCAGGCCGAGGCGGCGGCGCTGTTCGCCCTGCCGTTCGCCGATTTGATGTTCCACGCCCAGGCGGTGCATCGCCATCATTTCGATCCCAATAAAGTTCAGATTTCCACATTGCTGTCGGTCAAGACCGGCGGCTGTCCGGAAGATTGCGCCTATTGCCCGCAAAGCGCCCATTTCGATACCGGGGTCGAGGCCGACAAGCTGATGCCGCTCGACGATGTATTGTGCGCCGCCCGCGACGCGCGCGACGCTGGCGCGGCGCGGTTTTGCATGGGGGCGGCCTGGCGGTCGCCCAGGGACCGGGATCTTGATGTGATCGTCGAAATGGTCCGGGGCGTCAAATCCCTGGGTCTGGAAACCTGCATGACGCTCGGCATGTTAACCCGCGACCAGGCGGTTGAGCTCAAACAAGCTGGTCTGGATTACTACAATCATAATCTGGATACCTCGCCGGAGTTTTATGGTGATATTATTACCACCCGCACCTACCAGGATCGCCTCG
>JAYZAW010000131.1:0-8024 GCA_036339495.1 Pseudomonadota bacterium
AGTGGGTTTGAGTTGTTTCCTGATATTGAAGAAGTCGCTGAATTGATCCGCGAGGTTGCTGAGACGGAAATCGTTCCGCGGTTTCAAAGCCTGGCTGAGGACGACACATGGGAAAAACGCCCCGGAAGCGTTGTCACCGTCGCCGATCAAGCGGCTGAGCATGCTTTAACGATCGGGCTTGAGAAAATTCTGCCGGGTTCGACGGTAGTGGGGGAGGAGGCGGTCGCGGACAATCCGGATTTGCTGCATCGCATCAATGGCGAGGCCCCGGTCTGGATCGTCGACCCGGTCGACGGCACCCGAAATTTCGCCGCCGGCAAATCGGACTTCGCGGTCATTATCGCCTTCGTGCTGGACGGCGAAACCCGGGCCGGATGGATTTACCGCCCGATCGAGAAAACCCTGGCGACGGCGGTTTCGGGTGACGGTGCTTGTGTCGATGGAATACCCGTCCGCGTCGCAGGGACCGCGCCGCTCGCACACATGACCGGTTCACTGGGCGCCCGGCTTCGGCGCAATACGGAATTCAGCGGGCGTTTTAAGGCCGTGACCAATACCAAATGCTGCGGGGTGGATTATCTCGCCATCATCACCGGGAACATTCATTTCGCTTATTACCGCAATTTGATGCCCTGGGACCACGCCGCCGGGCAGCTCATGCACCGGGAGGCCGGCGGCTATTCCGCATGTCTCGATGGCGGTGATTATCGCCCGGGCAGACAATCCGAAGGCGGCATGCTGCTTGCGCCCAATTCCAATGATTGGGACATCATCTCCGCCGACATACCGGCAGCGTTGGCGGCGTCGAGCTAGTCGAAATTAGCTGGATACGATGCTGCCGCGTTCGATCACGAATGTAGCGTCGAGCAGGGGCGAAATATGGGTGTCATTTGATTCCGCGACCAGCACGGATTCACCTTGCGCCTTCAGATCCGCCATGATCTCCACCATGCGGTGGGCGAAAATCGGCGCGATGCCCTCGCTCGGCTCATCCAGCAGCAGCAGCTTGGTGCCGCACATCAAGGCGCGCGCAAAGGCGACGAATTTTTGCTGGCCGCCGGAAAGATGAGTGGCGCCGCGAGCCCGGAATTCCGCGACTTCCGGCATGATGCCGTATATCCATTCCAGTCGTTTTTCGGCATCGGGCATTTTAGTCGCCCAGACCGGCAGCATGATGTTTTCTTCCGCCGTGAGCTCCGGCACCAGGCGGCGGTCCTCCGGCATGAAGCCAATTCCCATATGGGCGCGGCGATGGGGGTCAGCCGCGACCAGATCGTCTTCGTCGAATTGGATTTGGCCCTGCACGGGCTTGAGAGCGCCCATGATTGCCCGCATCAGGGTGGTTTTTCCAGCGCCGTTACGGCCGATCAGCCCACACATGGCGCCCGTGGGAACATCTATTCCGACGCCGCGAAGAATTTGCGTTGCGCCGATACTGACATCGAGACCGCTGACTTTAAGCATGACCATTATTCCCGGATGCTTCGGCGTTGTATTTATCCTGGCCGAGCACGAATTCCTTGACCTTCGGGTCCTGCATGGCTTCGGCGGTCGCCGCGTCGCAAATAATTTCGCCCTGATAAAAGGCGATTACGCGCGAGACATAACGTTCGACGATTTCCATATCGTGTTCGATAAACAGCACGGTGGTTTTCTCTTCGGCCAGGGCATTCATAATGATGTCCATGATTCCGAATTTTTCTTCGATGCTGATCCCGCTGGTCGGTTCATCAAGCATCAACAATTTGGGCCGGCGCACCGTCGCCATCGCGATGTCGAGTAGCTTGCGCACCCCTTGCGGCAAGGCGCTTGCCGCCATGTCGCGGTATTCCCGAATTTGATAACGTTCGATATGGGCGTCCACGGTCACGGTGCGTTCTTCCGTATGCAGCGGGATGAACAGGCCCCAACCACTTTGTTCGGCGATGCCGAAGGCCAGCGTCAAATTGTCGAACACCGTTTCCGACAGAAAAACTTGTGGAATTTGAAAGGTCCGCGTCAGCCCAAGCTTGGTGATGTCGCGCGGCTGCAGGCCGAGAATGCTTTCGCCCATGAACGCGATCGAACCCGAAGTCGGCGGCATATATCCCGTCACCATATTGACGAAGGTGGTTTTCCCGGCGCCGTTCGCGCCGATGATGCCGATGATTTCCTGTTCACCGACCGAGATATTGATATTGCTCGCGGCGATTACGCCGCCGAAGGATTTTTCAAGATCGGTAACTTGTAATACTGAGCTCATATCAACCTATGCCTTGTCGCGTTTAAATCGCTCGGTGAGCGACCAAAGCCCATCCGGCAGGAACATGATGATCAAGAGCAGCGATCCGCCCATGATCAATTGCCAGACCTGCGGGGCGTATTCAAAGGCATAAGACCGGATCAGCTCATAGACCATGGCGCCGATCAGGGGCGCGGCCACGTTGCCGCTGCCGCTGAGAATGGTGATGAACACGAAATCGCCGGATATCGGCCAATAGGCCATGGAGTCAGGATCCACATGACCCACGGCGAACGCCATGACAACCCCGCCAAATCCCGCCACGAGACCTGAAATAATATATTTCATATGGATCGCGCGTTCCGCGGAATAGCCAAGATATTCGACCCTGATTTCATTTTCCCGCACCGCCATGGTCATGTAGCCCAGCGTCGAACGCAGGTAAAGATTGGTCGCAACGGCAACCAGATAGGTAAATATGATCGCCAGGGCGAACAGGACCATTTGGTTCGCTTCCCCTTCGAGTTCGATCCCCAGATAGGATGGCGGTCTGACGCCGATGCCGTCGGTCGATCCCAGCACTTCAAGGTTTGCCAGGACTCCCCACAAAATCATCGAAAATGCCAGGTTCAGCAGGGCAAAGTAAATGGCCCTGTATTGGCGCAGCAGGAAGCCGAGCCCATAGGCCAGTAGACCCGAGGCGGCGGTTCCGACAATCAGAATCACGAAAAAATCGTTGATGCCGATGCGCTGCAAAAGGGCTGCCGCATAGGCGCCAAATCCGAAGAAAAGCGCGTGTCCGAACGATATAAGCCCGGTGCGCCAAAGGACCAGCAACCCGAGCGCGACCATGCCGCGCGCAATCGATTGAAGCCCGATGCCGCGCAACCAGTCGGCCAGAAAAAAATTCAGGATCAGGAGAGCGATCAAACCGATCGTTAGTCCCCAGAATGTCTTGTCGAATAGGCCCTTCATATTTTTCTCGCTTGTACGGGCGCGAACAGGCCTTGCGGCCGGAACACGAGGACCGTCGCCATGATAGCGTATATGACGAAGAGTTCGACTTCAGGAAGCATATGGACCGCCGCGGCGCGGGCTATCCCAACCATGACCGCGCCGATCAAGGCCCCCGGTATGCTCCCCATGCCGCCGATAACGACGACCGCGAATGCCAGGACGATGACTTCAACCCCGATTCCCGGCTGGACCGAGATCGTCGGCGCGATATAGGCGCCGCCGAGCGCTCCGAGGAAAGCGCCGATCATGAACGTGCCCAGGAAAACCGCCGTGACGTTGATTCCCATGGCCTGGCTGAGTTCGCGGTCATAAATCACCGCCAGCAGCATCTTGCCCCACATGGTCCGGTTGAGGCCGTACCAGAGGCCGAAGGCAATGATAAACGACAGCGCAATCATCGACAGGCTGTAATTGTCGAAGGTCAATTCGGCGATTTCACTGGTCCCGAGTTCGGCCAACGGCTGGAAGGCGAGATAGGGGTTCATGCCCCAGATCAGGATTTGGATGTCTTCCAGCATCAGGAATGCCGCGAATGTTGCCAACACGATGATATGTTCGTCGCGGTGATACAGATATTTGAGCAGCCCGCGTTCGATCAGGAAGGCGAACACCACGCCCAGGAACGCCGCGGACAGAACAATGATCACAAACCCGCCATAGGCCGGCCACTCCGCGCCGTAATAGAGCCCGATCATCTGGGCGGCCAAATAGGCGCCATAGGCGTAAAACGCGCCATGGGTGACGTTGAGGACTTTTTGCACGCCGAAAATGACGGTCAGCCCCACCGCGACCATGAATAGATAGGAGGCATAGACCAGCCCATCGACGAGTATCACTGCAAGGAGTTGCAGGTCCACGGTAACTTCCTCGTTATTGGAATTTCAAAAACCAGATGGATTTCAAGCAATCCGGAAAGGCAACCGGGAGCGGCGCAAGCCGCCCCCGGTCATTTAGTCGGAGCCTAGCACTTGGCCCCTTTCATGCCGCCCTTGATCCAGTCGACGGATTTGACACCGTCCGGAGGCATCACGCAGGATGCCGGGAACGTGATGACGTCCTTGACGACGGGCTCACCCATTTTTTCGCTCCATACCGAGACGCCCCATAAATCCTCGGTAACCCCTTGGTGACCATGGCTGAGCGCCATTTTGACCGTGCCCGCAATCGATTGGAACGTGGCGCCTTCAAGGGCCTTGATGACCTGATCGGTCGACGGGAACTTGCCGCCATTCGCCTTGGCCGCCTTGTCATAGGCGTATTTGGCCGCCAGGATGCCCTGGGCATATTGATAACCAGGCTGCGAAGGCTGTTCCTTGTAGGCTTTGCGGTATTCGCGCTGGAACCACACGTTCAGCGGCGCCTTGTTGCCGACCGCATACATGCCGTACGGGCCACGCGTTCCGACCATCAGGCCCTGCGGGAACTTTTTGCCGAGACGGTAAGCGACGGTTTCGCCAACCGTGAAGACAAACATTTTCTTCTTGAACAGGCCGCGTGCGTTGGCCTGACCGATGAAGGCTTCAAGATCGCCGCCCCAGAAACTGGAATGCACCAGATTCTGCTTGGCGCGCAGCAAGGACGAAATTTCCGCGCCGTACTGGCCCGAGAAAAGTTTTGGGAATTGCTGCTTGCTGGCTTTCTTGATGTTCGGTGCAAGCACGGCCAAGGCGAGATGGAAATCCCGCCATGAATCCTGGCCCCAGGCGTAGTTCTGGTTGAGGCCGACAATGCCGTTGACCTTGGCGCCGAGTTTCTTCGCCACGTAATGCGCCGCCGAGACATTGTTGCCGGTGCCGTGGTTCATGGACCGGAAAACGTATTTCGGATTGGTGTCGAGTTCCTCGAACACGCGCGGCGTGCCGCAGGTGGTCATGATGGTCAGGACCTTTAGTTCTTCGGCAACGCGGGCGACCGCCGCGCAGGTGCCGGAGGAAATAAAGCCGGTGACCAAATCGACGCCAAGTTTTTGGACCTTGTTGCGCAATTCGGTGACCTGCTTGGTGCCGCCGCCGGATTCGTCATAATAGATCGCCTTGAGCTGACGACCGGCAAAACCCTTGGTATTGTATGGAGCCGGCAGTTCACCGTTATTGATGCCGCGAATGATCAGCTGGGCGCCTTTTTGCGCCGGGATGCCGAAGGCCGGGGCCGCCGCGCCTGTCAGGAATGACGGAATCGCTATTTTCACTTTCGCCGCAGAGGCGGCCGTTGCGCCAAACGCCAGCGCACCTGCCGCCAAAATGGCTAGCCCACCGCCGACCATGGATTTATTATCGAATGTCATTGTCAAACCTCCCAATTGGACAAAATTGTTTTGCGAATACACGTAAACTGAGACGTAGCAGGATGTTATTCCATAATCCCGTCGATGACACCCCGAAATCAACATTCCGTGCAGGATTAAATTGGAACGGCGAGACCGGCGAATGCGGCGTCGCAGTTGATCAACTCGACTTTCTTCGACGCGATTTGGAACGTCGCGCCAGACGGCGCCAGTTTATGCGTGTTTTTACCCGCGAAAATCCGTTGATCGTCCCGGCGGTATTCCACCATGATCGCGTTCGACGTGACCAGGATTTCCGCCTCGCCGCCGACGGCAGGTTCGACCAAAACGTTGCTGACCAGGTGGCAGCAGCGCGAGGGCGGGTTCTGGGAATGCATGTCGGGATGGTTCAGCCGGGCGATGCGGGTCTTCATCAGGCGGCGGTCGTCATAGAACAATGAACTTTCATCGTCGGGGCTTTCCTGGCCGGGACGGGCCGGGACCCAATAGATTCCGTCCTCGGTAAACAGCTCCATCCAGTCGTCGAAGCGGCGTTCGTCCAGCAGGCGCGCTTCATGAATCAGGAAAAGCTCGATTTTCCGGTGATCGACTATCGTCACGTCGCCGCCCCGCCCATATATTCCAGCCAGCCGTCATATTGGTTGCGCAGCACCAGCTCCTGGGTCGATTTGCCTTCGCGGCCGCCCCAGTTTTGCGCCTCGGTGTGCTCACCCAGCCCGCGGTTGAAATAAACCCATTTGCTGCTGTCGCCGACCACGCCGCTCTG
The DNA here is from genome assembly GCA_036339495.1 of Pseudomonadota bacterium. Taxonomy (GTDB): domain Bacteria; phylum Pseudomonadota; class Alphaproteobacteria; order MPNO01; family MPNO01; genus CALGIA01. The sequence goes on from JAYZAW010000131.1 coordinate 6,289, forward strand.
GCAGCGGGCGAAGGCTTCCAGATCATCGGTCTGGACGAACGACGCCGCGGCATGGGTGACGTTCAGCAGACGGATCGTACTCTGGTTCATGGCATGCGGAGCGCCCTTCAGCAGCACCGGATAGACATTGACCTCGGTCCGGTCGACCGCGACCGGCTTGATGACCCGGATATGCATGTTGAGCCCCATAAAGCTCATATTCGGATAGATCAGCGCGTTGTGGAAAAACGGCGTCAGGACCTCTTCGGCCTGTTGCGCGCCGAGCCGGGCTTCCAGCGCCGCCTTGTATTCATCGTAGACCGGGCTCGATCGGGTTTTTTCATCAAGCGCCGTGTTGCCGGTGAAGCCGTGGCCGTGATCGAACGCCCAGGCGCCGCGTTCTTTCCAGGTATGATGGGTTTCCTCTTCCTCGCCGCTGACCACCTGCGCGCCCTCGGCATCGCCTTCGCGCCGGGAAAACTGCTTGCCCGACCGGTCGACGGTCGATTCATGGGCGAACGGCACGTGATATGAATCCAGCGTGTTTTCGAGCTGAAGCTTCCAGTTGCCGTCGAAGCGATAGCGGTGCACGCCGCCGGTCAGCATGATTTCGCCGTCCGGCGCGCGGTCGCACAGATTATCGATGCAGGCCTTGGTCGGCCCGAGATGGCTTTCCAGATCCTCCACGTCCGGGTTCAGGCAGGCGAACACGAAACCGCGATAAGAATCCACGCGGGGCAGGGACCCCATGCCGGCTTTACCGACCTCGAAATCCTCGGGGTAGCCCTCGGGCAGGGGAACGCCGCGCAATGTGCCGTCTGTATTGTAGGTCCAGCCATGATAAAGGCATTGAAATTTCCGGGCATTGCCCTTGGCTTCATTGCACACGATGGCGCCGCGATGGCCGCACCGGTTGAACAGCACATGAATCTCGCCATCCGTATGACGGCTCATGACCACCGGCTGACGGCCGATCGACGTGGTGATGAAATCGCCCGCGTGGGGCGTCTGGCTGTCATGACCGACAAAAATCCAGGCGCGGCCGAAGATGCGGTCCATCTCGATCTCGAATATTTCCGGGTCGAGATAGATATCGCGGTGAACCCGCCCCGGTTCGATCATTTTGGTCAGGTAATTGGACATATTTAGCTCCTAAAAGCTGCCGTCGATCAGCACGAAGGCCACTTTCGCCGGCTTGCCCGAGCGGTTGGCCCAGGCATGCGCCGTGCCGCGCTGGATCAGGATATCGCCGGCTTTCATCACGGTTTCGTTCTCCTCCATCAGCGCGGTAATCTCGCCCGAAATGCAGATCGCGTAATCCACGGTTTCCGTGGTGTGCATGCCCGCGTGCGGATTCTTGTCGGGCGTATGCTCGATATCGCCGTACAGCGCCTTGAAGGTCGCCCGCGCCATGATTTCGAATTCCTCCCTGGTCGGCGGCTCCGGCGGGAATTCGATGACCCGCAATATGGTGCCGTTCTTGGGCGGCAGAATTCCGCGATGATCGAGGCTTTCGTCGGGCCGGCCGATCGGCGCCGGCGTCGGGCTGGTGACCCAGACATTGCTGACCACATAGCCCGGCCGTTCGGGCACGGTGATAATCGCGGGGGTCGGGCCGTCCTCAACGATGGCGGCTTTTCCGTTTTCGAGAACTTCGGTGACTATTCTACGGATGCCTTGCGGGGTGTCGTTCATGGGGTTGATGTCCCTTCCGTTAGCTAAATTGCGAGTCGAGGAATTCGATTGTGTTTTCAAAA
>JAYZAW010000132.1:0-14177 GCA_036339495.1 Pseudomonadota bacterium
AGCGCCGCACCGATGTCGCCCTTCATCAGCACGTCGAACAAATCGAAAATCTGGACCCGGTCGACCAGGCCCAACATGGCGCGCAGCTGGTCTTCATCGATTCCGCCTTCGCCGGAATGGGCAATCGCCTGGTCGAGCAGGGACAGCCCGTCGCGCACCGAACCGTCGGCCGCGCTCGCGATCAGCATCACGGCTTCGGGCGTGATCTCGGCCTGCTCACGCTCGGCGATGCGGGAAAAATGGGTGACCAGCGTGTCGGCGTCGACGCGGCGCAGATCGAAGCGCTGGCAGCGCGACAGCACGGTGACCGGGACCTTGCGGATTTCCGTCGTGGCGAAGATGAATTTGACGTGTTCCGGCGGCTCCTCCAACGTCTTCAACAGCGCATTGAAGGCGTTCTTGGACAACATATGCACTTCGTCGATGATATAGACCTTGTAGCGCGCCGACGTCGGGCGGTAGAGCACGCCGTCGATCAGTTCGCGGACGTCGTCGACGCCGGTGCGGCTGGCGGCATCCAATTCCAGCACGTCGACATGCCGGTCATCGGCGATGGCGCGGCAGGTTTCACATTCGCCGCACGGGTTCGGCGTCGGACCGTCGTCATCGCCGGGCCCGGTGCAGTTCAAGGCGCGCGCAATGATCCGCGCCGTGGTGGTTTTGCCGACGCCGCGCACGCCGGTCAGAATGAACGCGTGGGCGAGCCGGCCCGAATTGATCGAATTGGTCAGGGTGCGGACCAGCGCCTCCTGACCGATCAGCTCGTCAAAATTTATCGGTCGGTATTTTCGCGCCAGCACGCGATAGGGCGTTGTGTCGGTCGGGCCGTTCATATCAGCCTGTTTCACTCAAATGGACCCGCTGATGGCGGGTTGGGAGACTGGTAACACGTGACCCGGAAACGGCTCGTTACGGCTGCTTCCTTCCGGACCTGACCGGGTTGGCGAACGTTCCGTTCACAACCAGCCTCCCGCGCCGACTATACCAGCATTCCCGCCGCGCACCCAAGACTCTTGCGCCTTGATTGCGTTGCCGGTGGCGCTGTGTCACCCTATCCGGATATGAAATTGCCAAATCATTATGCGAGCTTCGGCCTGAACCGCATGGCCGAACGTCGAAACGATACGGAATGGCTCGACGCGATGTTTCGCGCCGAAACCACCGTCATATGGCCGCTCTGGCGGGCGAAGAATTTCGTCCTGCCCGGCGAGGAACCCGAGGCCGTCACCCTGACCCCGTCGGACGCGCAGGCGCTGGTCGATGCCGGCGCGGAATGGCTGTTTCTCGGTCTCGCGGAGAACATTGCCCATTTCCTGATCGACGTGTCCCATATGGATGAGCCGTCGGGCTCGCCGGTCCTCGGCGGGCGCGGCGAGTTTGTCGAGTTGCGTAGCGTCGGATCCTTCTTGTCGCGCGAGACCGGCGGCATGCTGGCCTATGGCAAGGCGATCACCTATTGGCATTCCCGCCACCTGTTCTGCGGCGTGTGCGGCGCGCCGACCGAGATGCGCGAAGCCGGTCATCTGCGGGTCTGCCTGAACCGGGATTGCGGCGCATCGCACTTCCCGCGCACCGATCCGGCGGTGATTATGTTGGTCAGTTCCGGCGACCGGGTGGTGCTGGGGCGCAAGGCGGAATGGGTCGAGGGCATGTATTCGACGCTCGCCGGTTTCGTCGAACCGGGCGAGAGTCTGGAAGAAGCCGTGGCGCGCGAAGTCGAGGAAGAGGTCGGCATAAAAGTCGAAAAATTGCGCTACCATTCATCGCAGCCCTGGCCGTTCCCGTCGTCTCTGATGCTGGGTTTTTATGCCGACGCATTGTCCGAGGACATCACCCCTAATATGGACGAACTGGAAGACGCCCGCTGGTTCACCCGCGCTGAACTGGCCGCCGGCGGCGCCGGCATCGCCCAGCGGCCGCGATCGGATTCCATCGCACGGCGCTTGATCGCCGAGTGGATCGCCGAAGGCTAATACCAGCGAGCGCTGATCGCGATTCTTGGCCGTGCCCTTCGAGACAGCCCGCCTGCCCATAGGAGCCGCTGCGGGCGGCGTCTCGATGGGGTCTCCTCGGGACGAAGTTAACTTGTTGATATAATTCTATTTCCTGATGCCGAGGAGCCGGCAAAGCCGGCGTCTCGAAGCATGCTGTATCGGTCGGAATTAACGCTCCTTGGGCTAACCCCTGGTGCGAAACGGGTGGGCCGGATAGGTCCCGAATACCCGCACTTCGCGCGAGAAAAATTCAAGTTCCTCAAGGGCCAGCTTCACATTGCGGTCGCGCGGATCGCCTTCGATATCGGCGAAAAACTGGGATGCCTGGAAATCTCCGCCGACCATATAGCTTTCCAGCTTGGTCATGTTGACGCCGTTGGTGGCGAACCCGCCCATGGCCTTGTACAGCGCCGCCGGCACGTTGCGCACCCGGAACACGAATGACGTGATGAGCAGTTCCCCGTTGCGCTTGGGCTTGACCGCCTTGCGCGCGAACACCAGGAATCGCGTGGTGTTGTGTTCGGCGTCCTCGATATTGGCCTTCAGGGATTTCAGCCCATAAACTTCGCCCGCCAACTCGGATGCGATCGCGGCCTGGCTCGGGTCGCCGCGCTCCGCGATCTCCGCCGCCGCGCCGGCCGTATCCGCGTGCACCACCGGTTCGTATTTATATTTTCGCAGCAGCTTGCCGCACTGGCCAAGCGCATGGACGTGGCTGTGAACCCGGCGCACGGATTTCAGCGTGGCCCCCGGCGGCGCCAGCAGATGATGATTGACCCGCAGGAAATGTTCGCCGATGACGAACAGGCCCGAATCGGGCATCAGCCGATGGATATCGGCGACCCGCCCGGCGACGGAGTTTTCCACCGGGATCATCGCATAGCGCGCCTTGCCGCCGCGCACGGCTTCGAATGTGTCTTCGAAAGCCGACGTCGGCAGGGTCGCCATCTTGGGGAAAACCTGACGGCACGCCAGTTCCGAATAGGCGCCGGGCTGCCCCTGAAAGGCGATCAGATTGGTACGTCCGCGGGAATTTGCCATGTTTTCAACCCGTTGCTTCAACTCCGACCCGCGATAATCGCGCGGGCGCGTTCCAGATCGGCGGGTGTATCCACGCCCAGAGGAACCGTGTCAACCACCGCAACGTCGATGCGCATGCCGTTTTCAAGCGCGCGAAGCTGTTCCAGCCGTTCGCGCCGTTCCAGCACGCCGGGTGCTAGCTCCACAAATTGCGCCAGCGCCGCGCGCCGATAGCCGTATATTCCAATATGGTGGTACAGCGCACCTTCCCCGGCCGGGACCGTGGCGCGGCTGAAATATAGCGCGCGGCCGACGGTTCGGCCCGGGGCCAGCCCGACCACGGCCTTGACCACATTCGGGTCGTCGCGCTCGGCCGGATCGGTGATTTCCGCGACCAGGGTCGCGATATCCACATCCGGGTCTTCGAGCGGATCGAGGACGGCGGCGATCGCCGACGAATCGATACCGGGTAAATCACCCTGAAGGTTGATCGCCACGTCGTGGGTCCCGTCCGGGTCGTATTTCCGCAATGCCTCGAACACCCGGTCCGAGCCGCTCGGCAGGTCAGGGTCGGTCATCACGGCGATGCCGCCTTCCTGTTCAATTGCCTCGGCGATCTGTCGATCACCGCAGGCGACCAGCACCGGTCCGATCGCCGCTTCGACCGCGCGGCGCCAGACATGGACGATCATCGGCGCGCCCGAAATATCGGCCATCGGCTTGTCGGGCAAACGCGTCGCCGCGAGCCGGGCCGGGATGACAATAACGGGGTTGCGGGGCGGGCTCATATTTTGATAACGAACTCAAATTAGGGTCTAATTTCATCTGTGCGACAATATAACGCTTGTGCGGCGCGTGGAACGGGCTATCTGTGACGCGTGAATACGCGTCACCGGTCGAGAGACAGATAGATAGCGGGGAAGTCGGTAAATGTCGTCCATTGAATTCAATAAGATTTTCGGCGCCGTAATCCTGGCCGCGCTTACGGTCCTGGTATTCACATTTATCGGCGATGGTCTGGTCAAGCCAAAACCCTACGACGCCGCGAAATTCAAAATCGCCGCCGCGTCCTCGGCAAGCAAACCCGTCGCCAAGGAAGCCCCGATTGAACCGATCGGACCCCTGCTGGCCTCGGCAAGCGCTGAAAAAGGCGCGGTCGGCTTCAAGAAATGCGCCGCGTGCCATACTTCGGCCAAAGGCGACAAAAACAAGCTCGGCCCCAATTTGTGGAACATCGTGAATGCGCCGCGCGCCGGCAAGGCCGGGTTCAAATATTCCGACGGCATGAAGAAAAAGACCGGCAATTGGAATTTTGAAAGCCTGAATGCATTTCTGGTCAAACCAAAAGCCTATATACCGCGCACGAAAATGGCCTTTGGCGGCATTAAAAAAGCAAAGCAACGCGCCGATCTGATCGTGTATTTAAGAAGTCTGGCCGATTCGCCCGCCAAACTGCCTTAGAATTTTTCGCCGCTATTTCAATGAATTAAGATATTTTTGCCCGGGCGAAAGGTGGGATTACGCGCGGAATCTTAACCATTTGTAAGGGATTGTTTAACCATATTGGCCTTGAGGCTCTGACAATTAAGAGGTTGGGTCGCTGGCAATGCCCGATGGTCACGATATGGACGTCAGGGACTCCGATGCACCACGCGCGGGGCAAACCGAGAACCGGCTGGTCGGCCGCGCGCTGTCCCATTGGGAAGATATTCGCGGCGTCCGGAATTTTCCGAGCTATGCGGATTATCTTGATCAGGAAACGCCCTATGGCGACGAGCATATTTTCGTGATCTTCATCGGCGACAGCGAGTTGTCCGACGAAATCGTGGCGGCGAGCAAAAGGTCGAAGAGGGTTTTGGCCGCAGCCCGGTTGGCCGTAAAACGATTGAGGTCATCCCGTCCTCGGTCGAAAAAGGCCTGTCGTTTTGCCGCACGGCCGCCCGTATGAAAAAGCGATTGCCGATATCGGTCATTTTTCCAACGCCAACGGCTCGGAAATCTGGTATCGGTCCATCCTGTTACCGTTGTCGAGCGATCAGGTTAATGTGGATCACATTCTCGGCGCGTTTAGTTTCACGGTGATGGATTAATCGGAAACCTGGTTTCGCGGTTATTTCATCCGCAATCCTTGGTATAAGCACATGACTGGGGCCTGCCCCGCGGAATTCATTGAATTGGCTGAACGGCTGGCCGCGGCAAGCGGGCCCGTCATTCGCGACCATTTCCGCACACCCTTCGCGGTCGATCAAAAATCCGACGCGACGCCGGTGACCATCGCCGACCGCGAGGCGGAACGCGTCATGCGCGAGCTGATCGCGGAGGCATTTCCCGGCCACGGTATTTTGGGCGAGGAACACGGGTCGGAAAGGATTGACGCCGAATATGTCTGGGTGCTGGACCCGATCGACGGCACGCGGGCTTTTATCGCGGGCAAGCCGATCTTCGGGACCCTGATTGCGCTGACCCGAAACGGCGCGCCGATCCTCGGCGTCATCGACCAGCCGGTAAACGGCGAAAGATGGGTCGGCGCGGCGGGCCGGGGAACCACATTCAACGGCGCGCCGGTTTCAGCCCGGCCCTGCGCTACGTTGGACCAAGCGATATTGAACACCACGTCGCCGGATCTGTTTGACGGCGGCGACCGGCCCCGGTTTGAGAAAATCGCGGCGGCGAGCCGCGATGTTCTCTATGGCGGGGATTGCTATGCCTATGGCCTGCTGGCGTCCGGCTTTATCGATCTGGTGGTCGAGGCCGATCTCAAGCCGTATGATTTTTGCGCTCTCGCGCCGGTGGTCAACGGCGCCGGCGGGTCGATCACCGATTGGCGCGGTCAGGCGCTGACATTGGAGTCCGACGGGCGGATTGTTGCCTCCGGCGACCCGGCCCTTCACGGCCAGGTGATCGAAACTCTGGATTTCGGCGGAGGTTAGGGTTGAACCCGCCATCGCCGCGCCACATTATCGGGGCAGGTTTGGAAATGGGGATATCAATGCAAAGTGTTGGGTTGCGATTGATCATTGCCGCGGCGCTTGTGGTCGCGCCGGCCGCAACGACCCTGGCCGCCGACGGGTCCAAGACGGTGAGCCACGGGCTGACTCTGGTCGGAAAGCTGAAATACAAGGCCGATTTCAGGCATCTGGATTATGTGAACCCCGACGCGCCCAAGGGCGGACGGATCAAGATGCATTCCATCGGGTCGTTCGACACCTTCAACCAGTTCACCATCAAGGGCGATGCGGCGGCGGGTCTCGGGTTCGTCGTCGAACGTCTGATGGCGTCGCCCGAGGATGAAATGTCGGCCGAATACGGCCTGATCGCCGAGACCATCGAAGTGCCGGTTGATCTATCCTACGCCACCTTCACCCTGCGCGGGAACGCCCGGTTCCATGACGGCAAGCCGATCACCGCCGACGATGTTATCTTCAGCTTCGATCTGTTGCGGGAAAAGGGCTCGCCCTTCTATCGGTTCTACTACGCCAATATTTCCAAGGCGGAAAAACTTGGGCGACTGCAAATCAAGTTCCACTTTTCCGGTCCGCCGAACCGCGAGCTGCCCCAGATCACCGGCCAGCTTCCCGTGTTGCCGAAGCACTACTGGCAAACCCGCGACTTCTCCAAGACCACGCTGGAACGGCCGCTCGGCAGCGGGCCCTACCGGATCGGCAAGTTCGAGCCAGGCCGGTTTATCGAGTACGAGCGCGTGCCCGATTATTGGGCGCGCGATCTGCCGCTGCAAAAGGGTGTTTATAATTTTGACGTCATCAGATTCGATTTCTACCGAGACCAGACTGTCGCGCTGGAAGCCTTCAAGGCCAATGAATATGATTTCCGCCGCGAGAACACCTCGAAGGATTGGGCCACGGCCTATAATTTCCCGGCGGTAAAATCCGGCCAGGTCGTCAAGCGGGAAATCGCCCATAAGCGGCCGACCGGCATGGCGGGGTTTATTTTCAATCTGCGGCGCGGCAAATTCCGCGATGCGCGCGTGCGGGAAGCGCTCGGCCATGCGTTCGATTTCCAATGGTCCAACAAGAATCTGTTTTATGGCCAGTACACGCGCTCGAGCAGTTTTTTCTCCAACTCCGATCTTGCGGCGGCGGGCGTGCCGGACAAGGGCGAGTTGGCGTTGCTGGAGCCCTATCGCGGTCAAATTCCAGAGGCAGTTTTCGGCCAGGCCGCGATGCCGCCGACATCGGACGGATCCGGAAAGATCCGGCGCAATCTCAGGAAAGCGGTGCGCCTGCTCAAGAAAGCCGGCTGGCGGGTCAAGGACAACCGCCTGATCGATCCCAAATCCGGCAAGCCCCTGCAGATCGAATTCCTGCTGTTCTCGCCTTTGTTCGAGCGCATCCTGACGCCGTTTATTCGCAATCTGAAACGGCTCGGCGTCGCCGCGAAAATTCGCACGGTGGATTCGGCGCAGTACCAGAACCGCATGCGCGACTTCGATTTCGACATGACCTTCGCGGGCTTCGGCCAGTCGGAATCGCCGGGCAACGAACAGCGCGATTTCTGGAGCAGTTCGGCCGCCGGCCGGCCGGGCAGCCGCAACACCATCGGCATTAAAAGCAAACCCATCGACGGGCTGATCGAAAAGATCGTCGCCGCGACCGACCGCGCGGAACTTGTGACGGCGACCCGGGCGCTCGACCGGGTGCTGCGCGCGGGGCATTATCTCATCCCCGGATGGCATATCCGAAGCGACCGCATTGCATATTGGAACAAATTCGGACGCCCGGCCAAAACGCCGGGATACGGCGTCGGGTTCATGAGCTGGTGGATCGACCCGGTCAGGGAAAAGGCGCTTGCAACATCCCGTCGGGCCGGCAGGAAGTGAACGGCGGACTCACAACGCTGGCGCTGGCCGGGTTGCTGCTGTTTCCGGCAGGTCCGGCATTTGCGGACACCACGAAAACCAGCCACGGTCTATCGGTGTTCGGCGATTTGAAATATGCGTCCGGCTTCAAGCATTTCGACTATGTAAACCCCGCCGCGCCCAAGGGTGGCGAGCTACGGCTTTGGGGGCTGGATAATTTTGAAACCCTGAACCCGTTTATCCTCAAGGGCAGCAAGGAACAATGGAACGGGCTGCTGTTCGATACCCTGATGGCGCGGGCGAACGATGAACCGGACGCGCTTTACGGGCTGGTGGCTGAATCCGTGACCCTGCCGGACGAGGGCGGCTGGGTCGCGTTCAACCTGAATTCCAACGCGCGGTTCGCCGACGGCACGCCGATTACCGCCGACGATTTGGTCTTTACCTACAACACGTTGATCAAGGACGGCCATCCGAGCTATCGGATCCTTTTCCGCGACGTGGCGGGCGTCGCGGCGACCGGCCCGAAGCGGGTCCGCTTTACTTTCAATCCGGGCCGTCATCGCGATCTGCCGACCCGGCTGGCCACGCTGCCCGTGCTCTCCAGGGCCTATTACGGCAAGGTCGATTTCACCAAGACGACCTTCAAACCGCCGCTCGGCAGTGGTCCCTACAAGGTCGCCAAGATGGAGCCGGGAAGGTCGATCACTTATGGCCGCAATCCGGATTACTGGGCGCGCGACCTGCCGGTCAATAAGGGGCGTTACAATTTCGACCGCATCAGGATCGAATATTACCGCGACCGGGACGTGGCGTTTCAGGCGATCTTCGCCGGCGCCTATGATTTCCGCGAGGAATTTACGTCGAAAAGCTGGGCGACCCAGTACGACAAGCCGCCGGTGCGCGACAGGCTGATCCTGCGCGAGACCCTGCCAGACGAGACGCCGTCGGGCGTGCAGGCGTTTTTCTTCAATATGCGGCGCGCAAAGTTTGCTGACCGCCGGGTGCGACGGGCGCTCGATCTGGCATTCGATTATGAATGGACCAACAAGAATTTGTTTTACAGTCTCTATGACCGCACCAATTCGATGTTCGAAAATTCGACCCTGGCGGCTCACGCGCCGCCCGACGCCGCCGAGCTGAAACTGCTGGAGCCGCTGCGCGGCAAGATCCCCGATGAGGTTTTCGATCGGCCGTATAAATCGCCGGTCAGCGATGGTTCGGGCCGCATACGGCGCAATCTACGCAAGGCCGTGAAGCTGCTGCGCAAAGCGGGGTATTGGGTCGAAAAGGGCGTGCTCATGGACAAGGCGGGCAAGCCCTTCAGCGTGGAGTTCCTGCTTTTCGAGGCGTCGTTTCAGCGCATCATTGGGCCTTATATCAGCAATCTCAAGCGGCTCGGCATCCAGGCCTCGATCCGAATCGTCGATGTGGCCAATTTCAAGGTCCGGTCCGACAAGTTCGATTACGACGTGGTGATTCGCCGTTTTGTACAGCCGCTGACGCCGGGAATCGAACAGCGCAATTATTTCGGCTCGGCCTATGCCGATATGGTGGGCACGCTGAACGCCGCCGGCATCAAGGACCCGGCGGTCGACATATTGATTGAGAAAGTCGTCACCGCCGGAAACCGGACTGCGCTGGTGGCGGCGACCCGCGCGCTCGACCGAGTGCTGATGTGGAACAACTACACCGTTCCGCAATGGTATAAGGGCGAACACAATATCGCCTTCTGGAACAAGTTCGGGCGGCCCGAAATCAAACCGAAAGTCGATCTCGGCGTCATCGATACTGGGTGGTTCGATTCGCAAAAAGCCGCCATGATCGCCGCCGGCAAGGCCCCGACACCGTGAAGGCATGATCTGAATGCTCGCCTATATCGTCCGCCGGCTGCTTCTGATGATTCCGACCTTGATCGGCATCATGGTGATCAATTTCACAATCGTGCAGTTCGCGCCGGGCGGGCCGGTCGAACAGATCATCGCCCAGGTCACCGGAACCGATGTGGGCGCGACGGCGCGGATCGGCGGCGGCCGCGGATCGGAAACCGGAACCGGCGGACAAACGACGAGACCGCAGGCCGGGGCCGGCAATATCAACAGCAAGTATCGCGGCGCCCAGGGGCTCGACCCGGAATTTATCAAGCAGCTGGAAAAGCAGTTCGGGTTCGACAAACCACTGCATGAACGCTTCTTGTTCATGATGGCGAACTATGTAAGTTTCGATTTCGGCACCAGTTATTTCCGCGATGAAACCGTGATCGATCTCGTGCTGGAAAAAATGCCGGTCTCCATATCGCTCGGGCTGTGGACCACGCTGATCGTCTATCTGATATCGATCCCGCTGGGCATCCGCAAGGCGGTGCATGACGGCTCGTCGTTCGATATCTGGACCAGTGGATTCATCATCATCGGATATGCCATACCGGGATTTCTGTTCGCGCTGCTGCTGGTGGTGATGTTTTCCGGCGGCAGTTTTCTCGACTGGTTTCCATTGCGCGGGCTGACATCGGAAAACTGGAGCGAGCTCAGCCCCATGGGCAAGGTGATCGACTATCTCTGGCATCTGGTGCTGCCGGTGGTCGCCATGGTGATCAGCGGGTTCGCCGGGCTCACCATGCTGACCAAGAATTCGTTCCTCGACCAGATCAACATGCAATATGTCCAGACCGCGCGGTCCAAGGGGCTCAATGAGCGGCGCGTGCTCTATGGCCATGTGTTCCGCAACGCCATGCTGATCGTAATCGCCGGGTTTCCGGCCGCCTTCATCGGGATTTTGTTCACCGGGCAATTGCTGATCGAGATCATTTTCTCCCTCGACGGGCTCGGGCTGCTCGGGTTCGAGGCGGTCATCAAGCGCGACTATCCGATTATGTTCGCGACCCTGTTCTTCTTCACCCTGCTCGGGCTGGTGATGAATTTGATCGGCGATATCGCCTATACCATCATCGATCCGCGCATCGATTTCGAGGCGCGCGATGTCTGACGCCAAGCGCGCCAAATTCCTCGGCAAATCGATCACGCCGATGACCGAACGCAGGCTGCGCAATTTCCGCGCCAACCGGCGGGGATTTATTTCGCTCTGGATATTTCTGGTCATTTTCGTCCTGACCCTGTTCGCGGAGTTCATCGCCAACGACAAGCCGTTGCTGGTGACCTATCAGGGCAGCGCCTATTTCCCCGTCTTCAAGACCTATCCCGAGACCGTTTTCGGCGGCGATTTCGAGACCGAAGCGGAATACCGCGAATCCGATGTGCAGGAGCTGATCACGTCGAAGGGCGGCAAGCTCTACTGGCCGCTGATCCGCTATAGCTACGGCACGGTTAATCTGGATATCAAAACCCCGGCGCCGTCGCCGCCGAATGCCGAAAACTGGCTCGGCACCGACGACCAGGCGCGCGACGTGGTGGCGCGGCTGATCTATGGTTTCCGCATCTCGGTACTGTTCGGGCTCACCCTGACGATCTTTTCGTCGATCGTGGGCGTCGCGGCCGGCGCGGTGCAGGGGTTTTTCGGCGGCTGGATCGATCTGCTGTTCCAGCGCTTTATCGAGGTTTGGTCCGGCCTGCCGACATTGTTCCTGTTGATCATCCTGGCCAGCATCGTGACGCCCAATTTCTGGTGGCTGCTGGGGATCATGCTGCTGTTCAGCTGGATGTCGCTGGTCGGCGTGGTGCGGGCCGAATTCCTGCGCGCCCGCAACTTTGATTATGTGCGCGCCGCCCGGGCGCTGGGCGTCGGCAATCTCACTATCATGCGCCGTCATGTGCTGCCCAACGCCATGGTGGCGACGCTGACATTTCTGCCGTTTATTCTGACCGGCTCGATCACCACTTTGACCTCGCTCGATTTCCTCGGCTTCGGCCTGCCGCCGGGTTCGCCGTCGCTGGGTGAACTGCTGGCCCAGGGCAAGGCCAATTTGCAGGCGCCGTGGCTGATTCTGACCGCTTTTTTCATTCTGGCGATCATGCTAAGCCTGCTGATCTTCGTCGGCGAGGCGGTGCGCGACGCGTTTGATCCCCGAAAGACGCTTGAATGAGCGGGGACACTCTTCTGAGCATCAAGGACCTCTCGGTCTCGTTCGGCCACGGTGAGCGCGAGATCCGCGCCGTAAAGAACATATCGTTCGATATCGGCGCGGGTGAAACCGTGGCGCTGGTCGGCGAAAGCGGGTCGGGGAAATCGGTTACCGCGCTCTCGGTGATCCAGCTCCTGCCCTATCAGCTGGCCCATCATCCGTCCGGCAGCATCAAATTTTTAGGCCAGGAAATGATGGGCGCGCCCAATTCGGAGCTCCATTCGATCCGCGGCGACCGGATTGCGATCATCTTTCAGGAGCCGATGACCTCGCTCAACCCGCTGCACACCATCGAACGCCAGGTCGGCGAAATCATGATGATCCACAAAGGGCTCGACAGGGAGACGACGCGCGAGCGCATCATCGATCTTCTGTCCCAGGTCGGGCTGCCCGAGGTCGAAAGCCGGCTTCAGGATTACCCGCACCAGCTGTCCGGCGGGCAGCGCCAGCGGGTGATGATCGCCATGGCGCTGGCCAACGACCCGGATCTGCTGATCGCCGACGAGCCGACAACGGCACTCGATGTCACGATCCAGGCGCAGATCCTGAAATTGCTGCGCGAGCTGCAGCAAAAGCGCGGCATGTCGATGCTGCTGATCACCCATGATCTCGGCATCGTGTGCAAGGTCGCCGACCGGGTTTGCGTGATGACCGGCGGCGAAATCGTCGAAGCCGGCGAGACGGAAGAAATTTTTGAGCGCCCGTCCCATTCCTACACCCAGCATCTGCTGGCCGCTGAACCCAAGGGCGGACCCGTCAAACCCCATGAAGATGCGCCCGAAATCATGGCGGCGGACGATCTGAAAGTCTGGTTCCCGATCAAGCGCGGCGTCTTGCGGCGCGTCGTCGGCCATATCAAGGCGGTCGACGGCGTCACCGTGCGGGTTCATGAAGGCCATACGGTCGGCGTGGTGGGCGAAAGCGGCTCGGGCAAGACCACGCTCGCCATGGGATTGCTGCGGGTGCAATCCAGCATGGGCGAAATCCGGTTCCGGGGCGCCGAACTGCACGATATGGGTTGGAAGGAGCTGCGCCCGCTGCGGCGCGAAATGCAGATCGTGTTCCAGGACCCCTACGGATCGCTCAGCCCGCGCATGTCGATCGGGCAGATCATCGAGGAAGGCCTGGCGGTCCATGGCGGTCTCGGCGATTACGATGCGCGCCGCGCCATAATCGGCGACGCCCTGACCGAAGTCGGGCTCGAGCCCGAAATGCAAGACCGTTATCCGCACGAATTTTCCGGCGGCCAGCGCCAGCGCATCGCGATCGCCCGCGCCATGGTGCTGAAACCGAAATTCGTGGTGCTGGACGAGCCGACCTCTGCGCTCGACATGTCGGTCCAGGCCCAGATCGTCGATCTGCTGCGCGATCTTCAGGAACGCCACCGCCTCGCTTATATGTTCATCAGCCACGACCTAAAGGTGGTGCGCGCCCTGGCCGACGAGGTCATTGTAATGCGCGCGGGCAAGGTGGTGGAGCAAGGCCCGGCTGCCGGCATCTTCGAAGCCCCGAAAGAAGCCTACACCAGAGCGCTCATCGCGGCCGCCTTCGACATCGAGGCCATCGAGACGGACGCGGTGTCGGATTAGTTGCGCCGATCAGACCGCGGTTCCGTCGTTTTCTTTGCCGGCGCGCGCCGTGGCGGCCAGGGGGAACACGGTCTGAATTGCGTGCAGGGCGATCTGTTCGTCCTCGAATGACTTGACGCCTGAAATCCCCATCGCGCCGACCAGCTCGCCGTCGATGATGATCGGCAACCCGCCCTGGGCGGCAAGGAACGGAAAGGTCGCGTAGGCGGCTTGATTGGTTTCGATCCATCGTTCCCAGACCGCGCTGGGGCGGCAGGTCATGGCAGACGTGTTGGCCTTGGCCAGCGTGATTTCGTCATTTCCCGGACGCGCGCCGTCCATGCGATGCACCGTGACAATCCGCCCGCCGTCATTGACGATGGCGATGACGACCTCCCAGCCATTGCGCCGGGCCTCGCCCTCGGCCGCTTCCATGAGTTGCTTGGCGTCGTCGAGCGTGAGCGCGTGTTTGGTGATTATGTCCGATTATTCCCCAGGGCTTCGAATTCCGATCGCCGATATTTGGTCGTCATTCAGGCATAGAACAGCTGTTCCCGCGAAATGCCTTCGTCCCCGAACTTGATCAATCCGGCGCCAACGATGTCGCCGACCCGCCACTTACACCATGCCGTGCCGCCATCGACGACGACTTCGGTAATGATCATCTTATCCGCCAGCTTTCGTAACCGGGCAGGTCGCCC
>JAYZAW010000133.1:0-5131 GCA_036339495.1 Pseudomonadota bacterium
ACCCCGGCCGCGCTTTACGGTTTCTAACCCAATCTAAACAGTTTCTTCGCCGTGCTGCCGAGGATGTTGCGCTTGGCCTCATCGTTGAGTAACGGCAGGTCCCAGAGCGCGGACGGGGCATCGATATTCCACTGCGGGAAACCCCACGCCCACATCAACCGGTTGCTGGAATATAAACATAAGGTCAGGCGCTGGCTGTGACATTGCGCCCGTCATTGCTTGTTGAGCCGGGTCAAAGCCGATACACCAGACTGAATTTCTAACTTTGCAAATGGACCGCGCCCATGGTGACTACATCCGACGAATTGGACGCGGCTCTCGGGCCGGATGCCTATTTCGCCGCATCCCTGGCTGAAGATAAATTCAAGATCCAGCATTGCCGGGACTGTGGCGAATATTTCTTTTACCCGCGCGCCCATTGTCCGGGTTGCGGATCGGGTGACTATGAGTGGGGCGCCGCTTCCGGTCGGGGCGTGGTGCACGCCACTTCGGTGGTGCGGCTCCGCCCCGAGGACGGGGCCGATTACAATATTGCGTTGATCGATCTTGCCGAGGGGCCGCGCCTGATGAGCCGGGTTGTGGACTTGGCGCCGCAAGACGTCCGGATCGGCGATGACGTAACCGCGTTCGTTGGGGAAATCGACGGCAATCGGGTGGTGCTGTTCCGATCATCCGATGCGGACGGGAAGGACGGCGGATGAGTCACGCATTACGCGGCGCGGCGGCAATCGTCGGCATCGGCGCGACCCGCTTCGGCGAGCTTCCGGGCCGGACCCATACGGAGAACATGTCGGAAGCGGTTCACCTTGCGCTGGCCGATGCGGGCCTTTCCAAGGACCGGATCGACGGCGTGTTCGGCGCGGATTTCGCCGATTCCATGGTCGGGCTGTCCATGACGGAATATCTCGGCCTCAACCCGAAATATATCGACAGCACCAATCTCGGCGGCTCGTCCTTCGTCAACTTCCTGCAATCGGCGGCGCTGGCGCTGCATGCCGGCCTGTGTGACGTGGCCCTGATTGCTTATGGCAGCAATGCCCGCACCGGCGGACGGGCCGGGCGGGGACCGGGCTCCGTGCCGTATGAGACGGTCTACAAACCGCGTCAGCCAATCAACGCTTATGCGCTGGCCGCGTCGCGCCATATGCATGAATACGGCACGACCCGGGAACAACTCGCCGAGGTCGCGGTGGCGGCCAGGGGTTGGGCGCAACTGAACCCGGCGGCTTTTATGCGCGATCCGCTGACAATCGACGACGTATTGGGCGCCCGCCCGGTGGTCGATCCCTTCACGGTGCGGGATTGCTGCCTGGTGACCGACGCCGGGGCGGCGATGATCATGGTCGCCGCTGATCGGGCCAAGGATTTCCCGCAAAAGCCGGCTTATCTGTTGGGCATCGGAACCGCGACCACCCATAGCCAGATTGCCTGTATGCCGGACCTCACAGTGACCGCCGTCGCGCAATCCTCGCCCCGCGCGCTCGCCATGGCCGAGATCACCCTCGGCGACGTCGATGTGGTCGAGCTGTATGACGCCTTCACCATCAACACGATTTTGTTTTTGGAGGATATGGGTTTTTGCCCGAAAGGCGAGGGCGGGCGTTTCGTGCAAGACGGGCGGATTGCGCCCGGTGGTGAATTGCCGGTCAATACCAATGGCGGCGGGTTGAGCTGCGTGCATCCCGGCATGTACGGCATGTTTCTGACATTGGAGGCCGTTGAACAACTGCGCGGGCAGGCCGGCGAGCGGCAGATCGCGGGTGCGGAAATCGCGCTGTGCAACGGCAATGGCGGCCTGCTGTCAAGCCAGGTGACCGCCGTGCTCGGCGCGGAATCGACGCTCTGATCTACGCCCGGCTCAAATATCCATCGCGCTCTCGACGAAGAATTCCTCGAGCGGGATGATGCGGTCGATATAGCCCTGATCGCGGGCGTAGCGCACGAAGGTCTCCACATTGTGTTTGTTGCCGGCGACGCCGTGGGACCCCGGCTCGGCCCCGTAATCGCGCTTTTCCTCTTCGACGATGATTGCCGCGCCGGGCAGGCTGAGGCGCTTGGGGCCGGCCGCGTAATAGTCATCCGTCAGGCGCTGGGCCTCGCGGAAGGCCGTGACCAGTCGCTGGGCGACCCACGGCTTTTCCCGCGCCATGGTCTGGTGCATCACCACCGTGTGGGTGATGGGATAAATCCCGGTCTTTTTGAAATAGGCGGCCTGTTCGGCGCGGGCGTCCGGGAACAGGCGGCGGATGCACGGGTCGCCGGCGGAAAATTCGGGTGGCGGTTCGGGCGACATGATGGCGTCGATCTCGCCGTCGATCAGCAGTTGCCCGACTTCCTTGTCCGGGTTGATCGTGACATTGATATCGGATGGAATTGCATAGCCGTTGATTTCTTCCTCATTGGTCACTCACGACATGTCGCGCGCCGCCAGACCGTAATGCTCTTCCAGCATGCCGCGCAGCCACAGATTGACGGTGTAGCGATAGGCCGGGCTGCCGATGCGCTTGCCCTTGAGCTCGCCGGGATGGGTGAACGGCGCGTCGCCGTGGACATAGATGTAGCCGAGAACCGCCATCCGTAGCGGAAAGACCGGCAGCGCGATGCAGGGCTCGCCGCGCGACCGCGCCGCGACATACCACGACATCGACATCTCGGCGACGTCGAAGGTCTCATAGACCGGCCCGACGCAGAATTCGCGGATATCGTCGGTCGTGATATCGAGGTCGATGCCGTCGGCGCGCACCCGTCGGTCGATCCGCGGCCGGATCCGGTCGTAATCCGCCATGGCGACTTTGAGGGTCAGGTTTTCTCCCCTTTCGTTGATGACCTCCGGCGTTTCGGAATTGAGGCTCACGATTTCATCCAGCCACATGGCGTGTCTCCGTTATAATATGGCAAGCATCGGCAACTCGGATTACAGCAGCGCGACTCGATCGCCATCAAGCAATTAGGGGGGAACTTCGATATGACCACATTGATCACGGGGGCCGGACTTGTCGGGACCGGGTATGCGCTGGAGGCTTTCCAGCGTGGCGAGCGGGTGGTGTTCATCGACCCCCAGCCGCGCGAGGACTATCTCTCGGAACGGCTCGGCGATGGCGATTACGTATATATCCGGGACGATGTGCTGAGCCTGGCCGCGCTGATCGACGCCTGCAACGACCACAAGCCGGAAACCATCCTGCACACCGCCGCGTTGATCGGCGGGCGCGCCGCTAACCCGATCCATGGCGGGTTCGAGCTCAATCTCGGCGGCGCCATGAACGTGGCGGAGGCGGCCTGGCTTTCCGGCGTCAAGCGCGTCGTGCATATGAGCACCTGGGGGGTCTATGACTGGTCCACGGCCGGTGATGCGCCGGTTGCGGAAAACGGACCGCGCGGCGCGGGCTCGGCCTATTCCAATTCCAAGGTCTGCCAGGAATTGATCTTCGAGGCCTATCAGGGCAAGTACGGCTTCGAGTTGGTCATGCTGAGGCCGGGCAACGTGTTCGGCGTCGGACATTTCTGGAGCGGGTCGGCCGGCGGCGAGAAGGTCCAGACTCTGATCGAGTCCGGGCTGCGCGGCGAAGTCGCGCGCATCCCGGAAGCCCAGACCATGAATTTCGTCTATCTGTATGCCAAGGACATGGGCCGCGCCGTCGAACTGGCGGCGACCATCGATCTGCCGGAAAACCCGGTCTTCAATCTCGGCTATGACGTGGTGACGACGTTCGATGAGTTGGTGACGGCGGCCAAAACCGCGGTGCCCGATCTGCGGGTCGAAATTATCCCCGGCACGCCGCCGGTCTCGCGCTCGACCCCGCTCGACATCCGCCACGCCGCGCAAGGGCTCGGCTGGACGCCCGAGTACAACATGGAAGACGCCTTCGCCGATTATGCGCGGGATTTAAAGGCGCGGATGTGACGGTTCAACCCAGTCCCAGCAGTTCCCGCGCGTCGTCCGGGGTCGCGAGCTCCTCGCCCAACAATCCGATGATCTCGACCGCGCGCGACACCAGGGCCGCATTGTTGGGGGCGGGGACGCCGCGCGCGAGGTATAGATTGTCTTCCAGCCCGACCCGGACATGTCCGCCGAGCACGACGGCCTGCGCGACCATGGGGAATTGATATTGCGCGATGCCGAACCCGGCCCACAGCGATCCCTCGGGAAGCTGATCGCGCATATGCAGCATGGCCTGGGTGGTCGCGGCCTCGCCCCAGGAAATCCCGAGGCAGAGCTGGAACATGGCGGGCGCGTCGATCACCCCGTCGGCGATCAATTTTTTGGCGAGCCGTAGATGGCCGGAATCGAATACTTCCAGCTCTGGCTTCACGCCCGCCTTGCGGATCGCTTCCGCCATTTGGGTGAGGTGTCCGGGCGTGTTGACGAACACATGGGCGCCGAAATTCATGCTGCCCATGTCGAGGCTGCAGATATCGGGGCGCAGTTCCTCGACATGTTGAACGCGTATGTCCGGCGTCCGGAAGCCGCTGGACGCCATGCCCATGGCGGGTTCTTCCTCGCCCGGCACGAACCGCCCGCCGGCCCCGGTTGTCAGATTGATCAGCAGATCGACCCCGCTGGCGCGGATTCGCTTCACCACCTCGCGGTAATAGGCCGGCTACATGCTGCCGATGCCGGTTTCCGGGTCGCGCACGTGGATATGAGCGATCGCCGCCCCGGCCTCGGCCGCCCCGATCGCCGAGACCGCAATTTCCTCCGGTGAAAACGGTAGGCCGGGATGTTTCTTCGCCGGCGGCGCCGCGCCGCCGGTCACCGCGCAGGACACGATCACTTTACGGGTCATGTGGTCCTCCCCTGTTTTATTTACCTGTAAGAGTAGCCCGGCCAGCCGCTCGGTGGAACTGTCGGAATATTTTACACATTCGGTCTTAAGGGCTTCCGGACCGGCTTGTAATCCCCTGAAAAATAACGAATCATGATTTCGGCATGACAATTGCATGCCTAAGATAACGGAACCCGCGCAAAGCGGGTCGGATGAAACGGGAAACGGCGTCGGTCATGATCAGGCTGGTCATATGGCCGCCCTCGCGGCGGTTTTGCTCGGTTTCGGAGCCGTGCCGGGTTTGGCGTCGGCAGTGCGGGGAATCGATGAAAAAGCGCCGCACGCGATCGCGGTATCGGCTCCCC
>JAYZAW010000134.1:0-7435 GCA_036339495.1 Pseudomonadota bacterium
CCAAGAACGTCGTTCACGATCTCGCGAATGAGCCGAAGAGGATGCCGCGCCGGAACCCGGACCTCAAGATCAACTTAGCTGAATAAACTGCCACTCAAACGATCCTCGCCACGCACCGGACACCTCCATCGGTTTCTCAAAAGAGAGGATCACGTTACCATCCCAAAGATGAGGAGTTTTTCAGCAGCCTGCTAGCTGATCACCCGTTCCCAGTCGGCGGGTTGGTTGGTGCGGTGTTCGATATAGGCCGCCGCCGCCGCCCAGCCGATGCCGGTGGCTGTTGCGTGGCCGGATTGGGTTTGGCCCCAGACTTCCATGACGGCGCATTGGTCGGGGCTGAGGCTGAGCTTTTCGTGAACCAGTTTTACCGCGCTGGTCCGGTCGATGTTTTTCGGCATGTCGTTGTCGTCCTTGAAATCGGCGGCCTATTTGCGCAGGATCTGCATTTCGACCCGTTCGAGCCCGCCGTTATGCATCAGCAGACCCCGTGTGAAGAGCAGCCCGGTGCGCAGATTTGCGAAATTCGCGCCCATGCCGAAATCGAGCGCGTATTTGACGACTTTCTCCAACGTCTTGATGCCGCCGGTCTTGAGCTGGAAGCCGCGCAGATAGAGGCACATGATCACCACGCGGAGCTGGCCAACATTAATGCGGCCGACTTCCTCGATGGCATGGTCGAGCAGTTCGACGATGTTGGGATTTTCGTGATGCTTGATGCGCCCGATCAGCAAAGCGATGAGAACGCCGTATTTTTCGCCGTCTTCCCGTTTCGACACTTCGCTCAACAGCGAACAGAGCAAAAGCTGAATATCGGCATGGGTCATGCGAACCAACTCATCGGACGACAGACGCTCCTCCCCCGCCGCGGCCAGACGATCGACAAATATCGAAAAATTTCCCGCCGCTTCTTCATAGGCCGAATTGTCCAGCCGGGGGAAGTTGCGGTCGAAAACCGCCTGGGCAATCGCCCGCAAGTCGGATTTGATGAATTTTGCCGGTTCCGGATCGGGCTCTGGCTCAGGCCCTGGGTCCAGCTCGGGCTCAAGTTCCGTCTCAGGCCCGGGATCCGCCCCGGAATCCGCCTCGGGGCGATCCGGGTCGGGAATGGAAATTTCCTGCTGGATTCGCGCGGGTTCCAGCGTCGCGGATAGGATTTCAGCAAGTTCATCGTCCCGCGCCCGCTCGCTTTCGCCGCGGTTTTCGGCCCGTTCCGCGGCGGCGCGCGCCGCGTCGGCCACATCGTTCAAGCCGGGGTTTTGCCCGATCGGCGCAAACGGCAGCGGCGCCTCATTGCGCTTGCGCAGGGTTCGCCGGATTCCCCAGATGGAGTGCCCGAGCAGCAATATTGCCAGTCCTCCAGCCACGGAAAGGGAAAGTTCCGGATACTGGAAAGCCCAGGTAATGGCGTCGCTAAGTTTCATAATCCGCCCGCGGCCGGCGTGGCCACCAGGAATTGAAGTTCAAAATCAACGTTGTAATAACCACGCACCCCTTTAAATCTCGGTTAATCAGGCGGTTGAATCGCGAATTTTCCACGTAAACCAGACCTGGTGAGACTGAATCTCTCCGAATCGCCTAAACGAATAGGGAACGAAACACGAATCTCTTCGATTTTCTATTAGATCAGAAATCGACACAGCGGCCATTTTTCTCCCAATCGCCAAATCGGGTTGGGTCGGGCCCGTCCCGGCCGCCGAATTCCGGAATTGGATTAATTGCCGTGGCGGCGTCTCCCGTCTTGGCCTTCGGTGGAACCGGTTGCTTTTCCGGGTCCGTCGGCGCTTTCTTTTCAGTCATGGGGGGGTTTCATATGACAAGGCGGGTTTTGCCAAGATATTTCTGCCGAAAATGCCGCTGAAATTTATACAGCTTGAAGCGGCCCGCCGGAATATGGATAAACTCTGACGTATGGAACATTCCAAATCATCTGACGCCCGATCCTGCGCGGCCAATCTGGTGCATGACGTATTGCACAGACGCCGCCCGTTCGACGAGGCGCTGTCCGACCGTCCGGACCTAAACGCGCTTGAGCCCCGGGACCGCGCGTTCGCCCGGCTGATCGCCGCAACCGTGCTGCGGCGGTTGGGCCAGATCGACGCCGTGATCGCCCATTGCCTCGATCGTCCGCTGCCCGATAAGGCCGCCCGGGGCAACGATATCCTGCGCACCGGCATGGCGCAGATCCTGTTCATGGACACGCCGCCCCATGCCGCCGTGGACCGCACCGTGGCGCAATTCGCCGGGCGGAGTTTGACGCCGTTCCGCAAGCTCGCCAATGCGGTCATGCGGCGCGCGGCGCGCGAAGGCGCGGTCCTGATCGCTGAACAGGATTCCGCCCGGCTCAACACGCCCGATTGGCTGTGGCGGTCCTGGCGGGAGGCGTTCGGCGAAGAAACCTGCCGGCGCATTGCCGAGTCGCATGCCGGGGAACCGATGCTCGACATCACCGTAAAGGACGATGCTGCCGTCTGGGCCGGAAAGCTGGCGGCGGACATTCTGCCAACCGGAACGCTGCGGCGCGAGACCGGCGGTCTGGTGCGCGATCTGGCTGGGTTCGCCGACGGTGCCTGGTGGGTTCAGGACGCCGCCGCCGCGCTGCCCGCCAAGCTGTTGATCGGCGCGCTGGGTGATAATTCCGGTGCGATGAACATCGCGGATCTGTGCGCGGCCCCCGGCGGCAAAACCGCGCAGCTCGCCGCCGCCGGCATGAATGTGACGGCGGTCGACCGGTCGCCCGCGCGCATGAAGCGCCTGGCGGAAAATCTCGATCGGTTGGGTCTGCATGCCGAAATGATAGAAACGCCTGTGGAAGATTGGCGTCCGCCGGACCCGTTCGATGCGATCCTGCTGGATGCGCCCTGCACGGCGACCGGCACCATCCGGCGTCACCCGGATATCGCCTGGCTGAAATCCGCGGACGATGTGGGGCGCATGGCGAATATCCAATCACGGTTGCTGGCCGCCGCGGGCGAACTGGTGAAGCCGGGCGGGATATTGGTGTACAGCGTGTGTTCGATGCAGCCGGACGAAGGACCGGCGCGCATCAAGGCCTTCCTGGACGATGGCGCGCCGTTCGAACGAATCGCCGTTGCGCCCGATGAGATCGGCGGGTTGGCGCACGCCGTCACAACCGAAGGCGACTTGCTGACTCTGCCGTGTCATTTCTCCGATAAAGGCGGAATTGATGGATTCTTTGCCGCCCGGCTGCGTCGATCGGTTGCGTGATCTTGCGGCGACTCCGGGAAGCTGATACCTAAACAGCATGCAGCAGAAGACCCGAATAGCGCCGTCCATTCTTGCCGCGGATTTCGCGAAACTGGGCGATGAAATCCAGGCGGTCGGCGCGGCCGGCGCGGATTATATCCATGTCGACGTCATGGACGGTCATTTCGTGCCCAATATCACCATCGGTCCGGCCGTGGTCGCGGCCCTGCGGCCGCACAGCCAGTTGCCGTTCGACGTGCATCTCATGATTTCGCCCGCCGATGATCTGATACCCGAATTTGCGCGCGCCGGCGCCGAGATCATCACGGTCCATCCGGAAGCCGGACCGCATCCGCACCGCACCGTGCAGCTGATAAAATCGCTCGGCAGGAAAGCCGGAATGGCGCTCAACCCGGCGACTCCGGTCACTGCAATCGAAAACCTGCTGGGTGAGCTCGATTTGATCCTTGTCATGAGCGTCAATCCGGGCTTCGGCGGTCAGGCTTTTATCGACAGCCAACTCGATAAGATAAATATCCTCCGTAAGATGATCGACGACTGCGGGCGCGACATCGATCTCGAAGTCGATGGCGGCATTAACGCGGCAACCGCGCCCTTGGCGATTGCGGCGGGGGCGGACGTGCTGGTCGCCGGCACCGCGACATTCGTCGGAGGGCCCGACGCCTATGCCGACAATATTCGAGGGCTGCGGGAATGAAATTCGGGCAGCGTCTTGCGACGTTGCGTATCCTGACCGGCCGTCTGACCCCCCGCGCCGTTCTTCGAATGATGGCGCGGCTGTGGTTTTCCGGCCTGTTCTATCACCGCACCTTGCGCGGCCGCCGGCCGCGGCAGCTGGAATTTCTGCCCAACGAAATGTGGCCCGGAAACGCCGATCGCGGCAGGGCCATCATCAATGGCGAGTTCACCTTTGTCGGCCAGACACTGCCGGAGCAAGAGGCCCTGTGGCGGCCCAACGGGGTTTCGCGCGAATGGGTTGAAGAACTGCATTCGTTCAACTGGCTTGCCGATTTGAACGCAACTGGCGGCGAGGCGGCTCGGGAAAAGGCCCGCGAACTGGTCGGGAAATGGTTGGAAACGGAAGGATCGTGGCGCGCCGCGACATGGCGCGGCGAGATCGCCGCGATGCGGCTGATTAATTGGCTGACCTATTCCGAATTTATTTTTCTCGACGCCGAAGGTCCGATGGCCGCGAACTGGATGGACAGCCTGGCGCGTCACGGCCGGCATCTGAAACGGCTGACATATATTCTGGACCCCGGCATCGAGCGGCTGATCGTTTTGCGGGCGCTGATATACGCCAGCCTGTGCCTGGCGTCGCGCGTCGGCCGGTTCGAGAAATGGTCGGCCGCGATGGCGCGGGAAATTCAGGGACAGGTCAACGCCGATGGCGGCCATGTATCGCGCAGCCCGCAAGCGCAGTTCCGCGTGTTCCGGGATCTGGTTGATTTGCGGGCGGTTTTGCGGGATGCCCGCGCCCACGTGCCCGACGAATTGCAGAACGCCATCGACCGCATCGCCCCCATGGTCAGGTTCTTCCGCCATGGCGATGGCGGGTTGTGCCTGTTCAACGATTCCAACGAAAATGAAAACTGGCTTTTGGATGTCGCGCTGACCCGCGCCGAAGCGCGCGGCAAGCCGATGGAAACGGCCCCTCATACTGGATTTCAACGCTTGAATTCAAACCGTAGTTTGATTCTGGTCGATACCGGGATGCCGGCGCCGGCCGGGTTCGATGAACACGCCCATGCCGGCGCGTTGAGCTTTGAGTTGAGCGTCGGGCGCGAGCGGTTGATCGTCAATTGCGGCGCCTATGCGGGCACGCGGGACGACTGGAAACTGGCGCAACGGACCACGGCGGCCCATTCGACAATCGGCATTGCCGATCTATCCTCGTCTGAAATCCTGCCTCGGCCGATGATCGGCGCGCGGCCCGGAAATGTGGTGGTGCGGCGCAACGAATCGGCGGGCAATATCTGGATCGATGCGACGCTGGAAGATTATGCTGGGATTCAAAATCTTGCCCATCGCCGGCGTATTTATTTGTCGGCCAGCGGCGGCGACATCCGGGGTGAAGACACATTGTCGGGCGACCGGAAGAGCCACAAATTCACCGCCCGGTTCCATTTGCATCCATCGGTCAAGGCGTCTTCGGTCCAAAACGGAGAATCGATTTTGCTGCGGCTCGGCGACGGCGCCGGGTGGCGGTTCCGCGCCACGGGCGGCGTCACCAGCGTGCAGGAAAGCGTCTATCTCGGTGAACGCGGCCGCACGCTGCGTTCGGAACAGATCGTTGTCTCCGGCGCAACCCAAGGCGGCGGCGTGCAAATAAAATGGGCGCTGACCCGGCTTACCGGCGATTAGACCTCAATCGGCTTCCGGTTCGGGACCGCGGCGGCGGTCGGCCGGTAGGGTAAGGTGGAATACGGTGCCCGATTCCCCCGTCGTCGAGAGTACAATATCGCCGCCATGGCCGCGCATCAGATCGCGCGCGATCGCCAGGCCGAGTCCGGTTCCCCCCGCGCGGCCCGATGCGGAAAACGGCTGAAACAGGCATTCGCGTGTCTTGGCCGGGATGCCGGGGCCGTTATCGGCGACATCGACGGTAATCGTGTTGCCGTCCCTTGCCCCGCTGATGAAAATTTTGTCGGCGCCGGCATTTACCGAATTCAGGATCAAGTTCGACAGCACCCGGAATAATTGGCTGCGATCGGCCTCGATAATCAGGGCGCCGTCAAATTGGTTTTCGCACTCGAATTTCTCACCCCGCGCGCCGATTGTTACGGCCGCGACCTCGTCGATCAACCCGGCAATGCGAAAACTCTGATATTCGGATTCCGGCGTGCCGTCATGGGCATAATGCAATGTCTGGCTGCACAGCTCCACCGCGCGGTCGATGGCGGCGGTCAGACCCGGCGCGACGCGTTTGATTTTGTCGTTCTCGATGGTTCCAAGCTGATCCGACACGATTTGCGCCGTGGCCAGAATATTACGCAAATCATGGTTGATCTTGGTTACCGCCGACCCCAGCGCGGCCAGATGGGCGCGCTGTTGCAGGGAACTGCGCAACCCGGTCTGCAGCGCATAGAGTTCGCGTTCGGCGCGGCCGAGTTCATCGCGCCGTTTGCCCGGGCGGATGACTTTCCCGCCATCTTCGGGATCCTCGCGAAACCGGACCATGCTTTCGGTGATATCCAACATGGGCCGCACGAACAGCCATCGCAGGCTCAGGAAAACCAGAGACGCCGTAACCAGCGATATCAAAATCGACAGCAACAGGATTCGCGCCGAGTAGTCCCACATTTCGGCCCGCAGTGGCGCTTCATCGATAATCGTCTCGACAAGAATTGCCGGATTTTTCGGCGAAGGCGCAATCACGCGGACGAACCGGCTGCCGTCCCTGCTCAGGACCATCAACGCCTTCCAGATCAATGGGAAAACCGATGTTGGCGCAAATCATATGTCGCGGCGATGCTGGGCGGCATGTCGCGCGATAGCATCATGGCCTTTGACGCCGGCCGGCGCAGAACGATGCCATGGGACCGGGCGTGGCCCAGAAGCTCTCCCAGAAGCCGGTCGTTGACGACCCGGTTGCCCGGGGCCTCCACGGCCAGACTCGCCAGGTGGGCGGCGGCGATGCGTTCCTCCATATAGACCAGCCGGTAGCGGCCGATGGACGGCGCATAGATGAAAACCTCGGTGAGCATCACGAAAAAAATCGTCAGCACCAGCAGTCGGGCCGAAAGTCCGGACGTCAGATAATTTCCCGCGCGAATTTTTCTAGCCACGCTTGTGACTATACAAAACCATTCTGGTGAAAAACATCTCCGTTATGCGTGGCATATAAATGAAAAACGCCCTCCCGGCGGGAGGGCGTTTCATCGTGTTGGTCGGTTCGGCCGATCAGCCGGGACGGCTATTTGGCGCGGCACGGGTTGCAGGGATTTTTGGCCGCACAGGGGTTTTTTGCGGCGCTGGGATTCTTCGCGGCGCAGGGGTTACAGGGCGCAATCTGAACCAGACCGGAATTACCGGCGCTGGCGGCGGCGGCGGGCAGCGCCGTGGCGGCCGCGGCCAGGGCAACGATGCTGAGCGTTGTAATGGTTTTCTTGATCATAAGGATCTCCCAGAGTTTGAATGTGCGGAACGGATCATGACGTCCAGCGCGCGTGTTTCAATTTACTTCGCCCGATTTTCACTGCCTATCGCT